>JANNQQ010000001.1:0-4329 GCA_031400835.1 Actinomycetes bacterium
CAGCCGCTTACGAGATCGAATCCCTCGTCGAGCTTGGCGAGCAGTCGCGGGATCTCACCGGGGTCGTCCTGGAGGTCGCCGTCGATCGTCACGACGATCTCCCCTGACGCCTCGGCAAAACCCGCATCGAGCGCGGCCGCCTTGCCAAGCCGCTTTCGGAGTCGGACGACCCGCACGTTTGCTTGCGCGTCGTGGAGCCGGACGAGCTCGGCAAAGGTCCCGTCCGTCGAGCCGTCGTCGACGTACACGACCTCCCACTCGTCGCGCAACTCGTCGAGGGCGTCGCGCAGCTCGCGGTAGAGCGGCGCAATGCTCAGTTCCTCGTCGCGCACCGGAACGACGATTGAGATCACGGTGCGAGGGTACAACCAAGCCGCTCGCCGCGGTCGCCGAGAGGTACCGTGGCCCGGAGATGGCTCCGCTTCTCTCGGTCGACGAGGCCCTGGCGCGCGTTCTTACACGCGTTGTCGTTCTTCCCTCGGAAAGCGTCGCGACCGAACGAGCGGACGGTCGGGTCGTTGCGTGCGCCGTCGAAGCACTCGTCGACCTGCCTCTCTTTCCGAGCTCGAGCATGGACGGATATGCCGTTCGCGCCGCCGACACGCCGGGGACGCTCACCGTTGTAGACCGCGTTGCAGCGGGGCGTCCCACCGACCGTGCGTTGAAGCCAGGCGAGGCGATCGGCATCGCGACGGGCGGCGTCGTGCCGGAGTGCGCGGATGCGGTCGTCCCGATCGAGGAGCTCCGCGACGAAGGGGAGACCGTGGTGATTGCGCAGGCCGTCAGCGCCCGTGCGAACATCCGCGACCGCGGGAACGACATTGCTGCCGGCACGACGATCGCGCGTCCTGGCACGACGGTGTCGCCGCCGCTCCTCGCCGCGTTGGCGGCCTCCGGGGTCGCGTCGGTGGAGTGTGCGCGGCGACCCCGCGTTACCGTGCTCACAACGGGAACCGAACTACGAGCCCCGGGCGAGTCGCTTGAGCCCGGACAGATCTATGAGTCGAACGGTGCGATGTTGGCTGCGCTCTTCGAGCGCGAGGGAGCCGTGGTCACCCGACTCCACCCGGTTGCCGACGATGAGGAGGCCCACAACACTGCCTTCGGACTGGCGCTTGAGTGTGACGTGCTCGTCACCTCGGGAGGTGTTTCCGTCGGTCCTCACGATCTCGTTCGACGGACGCTCGCCGCACACGGGACGGAGGAGGTGTTCTGGGGTGTGGCAATGCGGCCCGGAAAGCCACTCGTCTTCGGCGTTCGTGGCGACACCCTCGTCTTCGGGCTTCCGGGGAACCCTGTGTCATCGCTTGTCGGCGCAGTTCTCTTCGTCCTTCCCGCACTTCGCGCGCTTCAGGGGCGGACAGTCTCGGGCCCGGTCTACCGCCAGGGGGTTCTTGGAGCGGCGGTCACGCCACGACCGGAGCGCGAGGACTTCGCCCGCGCCCGAATCGAGCACCGCGCCGGTCTCGACGTTCTCTTTCCCCTCTCCGGCCAGGAGTCCCACATGATCGTGGCCGCGTCAGCCGCGGATGCACTCGTCCGGATACCGGCGGGCGATGCTCAGCTCGAGGAAGCCGCCACCGTCGACTACCTTCGGTTCGACGGCGGCCCGATCGGCGCGTAGGCGCCCGAGATCAACGTTGCCACCTGCGTGGCAACGGCGGCCCAGCCGAGAAGCGCGAGGGTCGCCAACCACGGAATGGTGCCGGTGGTGATGAGCGAGATCGCATAGAGGGGAGCGCGAACTCCGAGGTCGAGCTGCTCAGCGATTGTCGCGACCGCGAGCACGGGGCCTGCAAGCCCGATCCCGTAGAGAACGTCGGGGAGCCAGCCCTTCGTGTCGGGAACGTGCGGTACGAGCAGCCACGCGTAGAGCGAGGGGATCACGAAGATGAGCGTGAACGGGCTCGCAAGCGCAGTCACTAGCACGACGACTCCGAGGCCAAGAAGCGTCGCCGCCCACCCGGCAAGCGTGTCGTCGGCGCTCGCACGTCGCCTCGGTGAACGTGTTGCTCGGTTCCGTACCCACGCTGCTAGCGCAAGAAGGGCCAGAAGCGTCACCGCCAATGCAGGCCACCGGTCGAGTGACGGATCGGAGGGTGTCGGAGGGAGCGACCGTTCTCCGGGAAACCCACCGCCGAGCGTTGCGGCCAGCAGTGCCACACCGACGGCGAGCCACCAGCCAAGAAGCCGGCGCAGAGCGAGCCAGGCGGGCAACAGAGGGAGTTGTCTGCGTCGGCAACGGCCAGCAAGATCGAGCGCGGCGGCGAAGAACGGAACCGTGGCGGAGAGAAGCAGGAGCTGAAGCGCCCAGCCGCGGATCGCGCGATCGCCGACAAAGAGTGCACTTGCGGTCGAACGCGGCAGCTCGACTGCTGCGTCGAGAGAGCCGAGCGTTGCATCGGTTGCGGCACCGAGCCGCGTGAGCATCGCCGTGTCAAGCGATGCGAGCTCGTCCGAGCCCGGCTTTGCTGCGGCGTCCGGCGCTGTCGAGATGCGGACGGTCGGGATGCCGCGTCGCAGCAGAGGGCCTTGCTCACCGATCGCAAATGGCAACGCGAGCCCAACGAGCTGGCGAACGATGCTCGGCTGTCCGGGCGCCTCGCCCGTCTCGGCCGCCAGGCGTGCCGAGGCTGTGCGTGCGAGAACGGGCGTCGGCGAGGTTCGGCCGAGTCCTGAGAGCTCCAGGCGCGGTGCGTCCTTGCCGGCAAGGCCGTCCAGCACGAGTGCTGCCGTGAGGCGCTCGCCGAGCGCGGATGTCTGTGCAAATCGGGCGACTCCCTGGCCGCCATATGCTCCGGCATCGCTTGAGAGCAGCACGATGGTGTGGAGAGGACGGCGCGGCAGTGCCCCGCCGGTGCCGACAGTCGCAAACCCGCGAGCGAGCTCGATTAGAGCCGCTGTACCGCTGACATTGTCGTTGGTTCCCGTCGTCTGAATTGTGTTGTCTCTATGAGCAACAACAACGATTGCCTCCTCGACCGAACCGGGAATTACGACCTCGAGATTTCGAAGCTCGACGAGTCCGAGACCCGGGACGTCCTCCTTCCACACGTCCTCCCGGACAGCGAGACCGTACTGCTCGATCTTCTCGACGAACCACGTTGCGGCCTCCGCGGCCTCGGTGGTTCCAGGGACCCGTCGCGCGTGCTGACTCGACATCTCGCGGGTCAGCGCGGCCGCTGTCGCGCCATCGAATGAGGAAGGCAGCGTCGGCGCCGGAAGAGGACCGGGACGCGCCATCGTGAGGACGGCGACGAGTAACGGACCCGCGAGGATAACGGCGACGGTGCGGACGAGTCGGGTGTCGATCGGGCGCTCGGCCGAGCCGCGCCGCGGTCTCCGCCGATCGGTACGAGGGCGGGCGGCCTCCATGCAGAGGGCTAGCTTAGATGCGAGGGCACCTTGTTGCGTTCACGTTGCCGCGGTAGCGCATGCTGCGATCGCGCGCAGTGTTGAGTACCGTGCACAGAGATCCCCGGGGATCTCCGAGCATGCCCGATCTCTCCTCGACCATTCTCCTCGTTGATGACGAGGACTCAATTCAGACACTCCTCACGTACCCGCTTGAGCGCGACGGGTATCGCGTTGTGCAGGCCCGAGACGGGGAAGAGGCGCTCCAGCGGTTCGCCGAGGAAGACTTCGACCTCGTCGTGCTCGACATCATGCTCCCTCGCGTCGACGGGCTCGAGGTGTGTCGCCGGATGCGAGCCGACAGCACGGTGCCGATCATCATGCTCACCGCGCGAGACGACGAGCTCGACAAGGTTCTCGGTCTTGAACTTGGCGCAGACGACTACATCACCAAGCCCTTCTCGATTCGCGAGTTTCGGAGCCGCGTCCGCGCGCTGCTCCGGCGCGCCGCAACACCGCATCAGGCCAGCCGCCGTGATGAGATCCTCGAGCTTGGCGATCTCCGGATCGATGTTCCGCGCAGAACCGTCGAGATCCGCGGCGTGGTGGTGCCGTTGACGTACGTCGAGTTTGAGCTTCTCGCCACGCTCGCCTCCGAGCCAGGAGTGGTGTTCTCCCGTCGGAAACTCCTCGAGCGGATCCGCGGAAGCGCCGACTTTCGGGAGCAACGCACGATCGACGTTCACGTGCGGCACCTCAGAGAGAAGCTCGAGAGCGACGCGCGCGAGCCCGAGCTGATCCTGACCGTGCGCGGCGCCGGGTACCGTCTTCGCGACGGATGAGCGTCCCCGGCGGGATCCGCGCAAAGCTCATGCTGGCGCTGCTCACGATCGTGGGTGGCGCGCTTGCGGGTGTGTACCTCGTGGTCGTGCCGCCGCTTGAGCGCGAGCTTGTAGGCGCGAAGCTCGACAAGCT
>JANNQQ010000002.1:0-3721 GCA_031400835.1 Actinomycetes bacterium
CAGAAGATGGTGGTCTACGACGATTCCAGCCCCGAACCAGTCCGTATCTTCGACTCGGGAGCAACGCTTCCCGACCCGGCGTCATTCGGCGAGTATCAGCTGAGCTACCGCACGGGCGACATCATCTCGCCGCGCGTCGAGCCGCTCGAGCCGCTGTACCTTCAGATGGAAGATTTCTGTCGTGCCGTTCGAGAGCGCGTCGAGCCGCGGTCGTCCGCGGCGCTGGGCCTCGAGGTTGTGCGGACGATCGAGGCCGTCGAGCGGTCGCTCGAAGCTGGCAAGCCCTCGATTGTTGCGGATCCGTCTACCGCCCGAGCATGACCCACCAGGGCATCGCGGAGGGGCCTTCCTCAGTGGCGCAGCCCACAGCTGTGCGCGCCGTGCCTACGCTCTTCTTTGTCCCATCCGACGCGCGGGATGTACATGCCTCAAGTCGGTTGGCAGTGCACCTCCTTGCACAATCGCCTCGGGACGTACGTGCAAGCATCCCCGTCAGTGACGCGACGACAACTTGCCTGTTGATGGCACGCGCATACGACGTCGAAGGGCGTCTCGATGTTCGCGATGGCGATCAAGCTGGTGCGTTCCCCGCTGGAGCCTCGCTCGTCGACGCCGATCAGACCACACCGGCATCGATCCTCGCAAGGTTCGCTACGGCTGCTTCGAGCAGTCCTGAAATCCGGCCTGTGGGCGAGGCGCTTGCAGGTCGTAGGGTCGCGCTCGTCACGAACATCCCGATTCACTACCGACTTGCGCTCTTCAATCTGATCGCTGACCGACTCGAGCAAGCGGGTGCCTCGCTGCACGTTCTCTTCACTGCCAGCTTGCCTGCCGATCGAAGCTGGATCGTCGCAGGTGACATGCGCTTTGACCACGCGTACCTCGACTCACTCGATCTCCGCGGTGGGACGGGCAGGCAGATGTACCCGCGTGGCCTCAGCCAGCATCTCGACCGGATCCGTCCAGAGGTCGTGCTCTCCGGAGGCTTCTCACCGTTCGTGTCGGGCCGGGTGGCCCGGTGGTGCAGGAAGAACTGCGTTCCATTCGGGGTGTGGAGTGGTGAGATCGCGAGCCGGCCGACCGCGCGGAGCCGTGCCCGCCGCCGACAGCGAAGAACCCTGCTTGGGCACACCGACTTCGCCGTTGCGTATGGCTGGGAGAGCGCCAGATATCTCGACTCTGTCGGCGGCACAAGCCTTCCGGTCGTGATCGGTCGAAACACGTCAACCCTGCCACCAGAGGGCTCAAATGACGCTTCGATCCCCGTCGAGCTGCTGGCGGTATCCCGAGCAGAAGCGGGCAAAGCCCTTGATCTCATCGTCGCGGCCGTTTGCCGGCTCGAGAACTCGTCTGTCAGGTTGACGATCGTTGGCGACGGCCCCGAGCTGCCGCGCCTGAGAGAGCTAGCGGCCGGCTCGGATCGCATTCGTTTTCTGGGGGCGCTCCCTCATGAACGAGTTCTCGAGGAATACGGGTTGGCGCACGGCTTTCTCTTTCCGTCCTCGTATGACGTCTTCGGGCTCGTGTTGGTCGAGGCGATGGCGGCGGGTCTTCCGGTCATCACGTCCAGCGCCCCCGGAGCGCTAGCCGACCTTGCGGTTGACGACTGGAACTCACTCGTCGTGAAAGAGGCGACCGTCGATGCGTGGTGCGGAGCCATTCGTCGGATTGCTGAGGATCCGGCTCTTCGGAGACGGTTGGGGACGGCCGCTGCCCGCACGGTCAGGGAACGCTGGACGATCGAGCACTCAGCCGACGCGCTGCTCGCGGCGTTCCGGCTTGGGCTTCTTGTGGGTGCACGGAGGACAGCCTCTTGAGCCAGGTACAAGAGCTACAAGGAGAGCGTGTGGCCAGGGCGAGACGAGAGAGCGGCCTGACTCAGCGCGAGCTTGCCGACCAACTTGGAACGACGCCGTGGCTCGTCGATCGCATCGAAAGAGGTGCGGAGGAGGCTAGTCGGTATCTCGCCGATGTCTCGCGCGCGACCGGACGGAGTGTCGACTGGTTTGTCCAACCGGTTCCTGGCGCCGCTAACGGCGCCGCGCAGGTTCCAGCGCGTCCGATCATCGGTACTTCCAGGCAGACCGGACGGCTTCTGGCGCTAGGCGCAATTTGCTTGCTCGTCACGATCCGGTTCTTCACAGAGGTTATCCCGGTTGTTCCGCGTGCACTGAACTTCGTCGACATCCCGATCTTCCTCGTCCTTGCCTTCGCATCACTCAATGGGCCGACCACGAACAACGCGGGGCGCGCCTACCTCCGAGTTGGCGCACCGGCGATCGCATTTGTGGTGCTCGCGATCCTCTCGGGGATCATCAACGCGGACCGCGTTGCTCCGGCCCCTGCGCTCGTCTTCATCTACGGCTTTCTCGGGCCGATCGCCGTCTACGCGTCGGTCTATCGCATCTGGCCGCCGGGCAACGCGCGCTCACTCTCCCGATGTTTGGTTGTCCTCGTGCTTGTGCAACTCGTCGTCGTGGCGCTGATCGACATCCCACGGTTCATTGCAAGCGAGAACAATCCGGACCAAATCGCGGGTACGTTTGGAACGAACGCTTACCAGCTCGTGTTCTTTCTCCTCATTGGCTCCGCACTTCTGGTCGGGATCTTTTCGAACGAGCCCGGACGACCCGTGGCACGCGCGGTGCCGCTGCTGATTGGTGCGATCCTGGTCGTCATCATGCTCGCGCAGTACCGGGCCATACTGGCGACCACGGTCGTGACTTTGGTTGCAATCGGCGCCTTGCTCAGAAAGCGACCCAGGGGCATCGTCGCCGTGACGGCTGCGGTGATCGCACTCGCTCTCGCGTTCTCCTACGTCGCGACAGCGTTTCCAAGGCTCAAGCTCGAGGCGACCGCGACGACATTGTCCGAGAGCCCGTGGACATATGCGACCCGGCGCTACGAGGGAGCCAGACCCTTGATCGCGATGTACGGCGATATACCGTTCGCGGTCGTTGTCGGGACAGGACCCGGAACGTTCTCGAGTAGAGCTTGGCAGACGTTCGCAAACGCGGGGAGCAGCTCGCTCTCGAACGTGCAGGGGGGATACGCGAGGGCGCTAACCGGGGGCTCCTACGCGACTGATGTCTCCGACAAGTACGTCAGGCCACAGCTCCAGAAAGGGCTGGTAGTCGAGGGATCCCACGCCGTTACGTCCCCTCACTCGAGTTACACCTCGCTCCTTGCGGAGGTCGGTGTGCTCGGGTTTGTGTTCATGATGGTGCTCTACTTTCTCGCCCTCACGCGCTCGTGGAGGATGGCTCGGTCGGCACTTCGAGCCCCCGTGCGGAACGACCCACTCCCGGCGCTCGCGCTCGCGACCTTCGTGGCCTTCTTGACCCTCATTCAGACCGCATTCCTCGAGAACTGGTTTGAGGTCACACGGATCACATTCATCGCCTGGATCTTGCTGGCCATCGTTGCCCGTGAGCTCGACGGGCGGGAAGAGGCGGCGTGAGCAGATCTCGGCTCGTCGTGATCGGTCCGCTTCCCCCGCCCGTCCACGGCGTGACGGTTTCGACGTCACTGGTACTGGCCAGTGAGCATCTCGCGCAGCGGTTCGATGTTGAGCATCTTGACACGAGCGACCATCGGACTGGCGGCAATATCGGTCGTTGGGATGCGCCGAACGTCCTGCTCGGGCTTCGCGGCCTGGCCCGACTCGCGCGGCTCCTACGGGGCAAGCGAGGAATCGTGTATGTGCCCTTGTCTCAAAACG
>JANNQQ010000003.1:0-1799 GCA_031400835.1 Actinomycetes bacterium
CAGCATCTGGGACGGATACCAGCGACCGTGCGCCATGTTTGGCTGGCGGGTCCAGGTTTCGCTGAACGGGTTGAAGGTGTACACCTGATTCAGTCCGGCGTAGGCCGTACCGGGGGTGTTGATGTACGAGAGGTTGCCCCCGGTAACGAGCACACGGCCGTCGGCGAGGAACGACGTGCCCGAGCACCAGATGTTCGCAGCGAGTCCTGTCGCTGGGTCAATGGGAGGATCAACGCGTTTGAACGCGTTTGCTCCGGTACCGAGCGAGGGATCCCACAACACACCCCACGCCTCATTGCGCCGCGGCGCGGAGTCGGGCTCGTTCGGGTATGCGTACCACAGGACCTTTCCGGTCGGCAGCATGGCGGCGTTGATGCCCATCACGGGGATGTCGAAGCGACCATTCCAGCGGCCACCCACCTCGGGCGCGATCGCCGCGGCGCGCTGATAGAGGCGGAAGCCGCCGGCAGGGCCTGTCGGGACGTTCTTGTTGAGACGCCGTTCTTGACGCAACGCCGCGTGCTCGCCTGCGTGTCTGGGACCCAGGGTCTTCGTCTCCCAGGCGTGCAACCGCACCTCGCTCAAACCCTGCACACCGGAGGCGCCCGACGCTTGGGCTCGAACGTGTGTCTGAGAGGCACCCGCGAGCGACGCGAGCCACATTGCGGCACCGGCGATCATGACCGCGACGAGGAGCAGCCAGCGGCTGCTGCCGACGCGCCCGTCCTGCCGATCCCCACGACCCCTACCTGAGACACCATCCATGTCGCGAACGCCCTCCCCCAAAGTCCGCCAGCCTTGCTGCTCGCCTGAGCAACCTGGGCGGCCGAGCCGAACTATACGTCGAATCCGGGTGGAGCGCCAGTCCCGTTCGACGCCGACAGAAGGTCCGGCCGAGGCGGTAGCACGTGAGACGGCTCAGGGATCGGCGTGCCGCAGTGACACGCCAACCATCGTGCAAGCCATGCATCACACGGTGTAGAGATCCGCGCGGTACGCACCGAGCGAACCCTTGATCCAATCGATGGTCTGAACGAGACCCGCCTCGAATCCAACCGTGGGTGTCCAGTCGAGTCTCTCGCCTGCCTTCGAAGCATCCGCAACGAGGCGCTCGACCTCGCTGTCCGGCGGACGTTGCCGCTCGTTCGTGGCCGTGATTGGCAGATCTTTGCCAACGAGAGCCAGGATCGAGGTTGCAACGTCTCCGATCACATGTTCCTCTCCGGTGCCGAAATTGAAGACCTCTCCCTCGACTCCATCCACCTCCGCGCAGGCGACGATTCCCGCAGCGGTATCGCCGACGAACAGGAAGTCGCGAGTCGGACTGAGTGCCCCGAGTTCGATGCGGTCGCGAGCGAGTGCTTGCGTGATGATCGTCGGAATGACTGCTCGCGCCGACTGTCTCGGCCCGAACGTGTTGAAGGGCCGCGCCATCACAACCGGCAGACCGAACGAGCGATGGTACGAGAGAGCGAGTTGATCTGCAGCGACCTTGGTCGCCGCATATGGCGATTGCGGGTTGAGGCGGTGGTCTTCCGGAATCGGGATGACCTGCGCGGTCCCGTAGACCTCAGAGGACGACACCTGAACGAGTCGCGTTACGTCGGCGCGACGGCTTGCCTCGAGCACGTTGATCGTCCCGTCGACGTTTGCGAAGACGTACTCGCGCGGGTGGCGATACGAGTACGGGATCGGGATGAGAGCACCTAGGTGAAGAACGGCGTCGCGACTCGCGACGGCGGCGGCGACGGCTTCTGGATTCTGAAGGTCTCCCGGATAGACTTCGACCTCGGCGAGCA
>JANNQQ010000004.1:0-2195 GCA_031400835.1 Actinomycetes bacterium
CTTCTCCACGCGATCGACGATCGACTTCCCGAGCAGGTCTATGCGCATGTAACCCCAGCCTGTCTTCCAGCGATGACGGTTACCCGACGTCCACTTGAGGCCCCCGTACTCCACGTCAAGATGGGCCTCGCACCCGGTGTACCGACTCCGGTCAGCCTCACGCGGGCCACGCCCGAGATCCTGGGTCCTGACGACCGTGCCGAAGTCGAAGCCTTCTACTACGCGGCGTATCCGGGAACGTGGTTCCACCCTCGCATGCTCGAGACGCTCAGATACGTCGGGATACGCGAGGAGGGTGTTCTCGTGAGCATCGCCGGCGTCCACGTCTATTCCCCGCGCTACGGCGCGGCTGCGCTCGGAAACGTCGCGACGCTTCCGTCGGCGCGAGGCCATGGGTTCGGCACGGCCGCCTGCGCCCATTTGTGTCGGCTGCTCCGCGAGGACGGCATCTCAACGATCTCTCTCAACGTGCGGGCAGACAACAGATCTGCAATTGGCGTCTACGAGCGTCTTGGCTTCGAGCGTGTTGCCGAGTACCTCGAGGTGACCCTCGGTGGATCGATTGTCTAGCGATGCCCAAAGTGGTGCGCGCGCGGGAGAGAGGCGACCACGTCGTCACTCTCAGCAACGCTTCGAGCTAGTGCGGACAGGCTCTCCAGCGCAGCGACGAGGACGTTGCGGTTGCGCTCCACCCGCTCGAAGCGACCGTGCACCAGGAGCAGCGGCTCGGCACGCACGATCGCGCGATGTCGTTCGTACACCTCCTTCGGCACGATCAGATTCACCTGACCACATTCATCTTCGAGCAACATGAACACGATTCCCTTGGCAGTCGATGGGCGCTGACGCGCGATCGCTAACCCGGCATAAGCAATCTGTGCGCCATGTCGCTGCTCCTCGAGCTCCGCGCTGCTGAGCGTTCCCAAGGGAAGATGCGAGCGGAGCAGCTCAAGCGGATGCACAGCCACCGAAAGCCCGGTCTCCCGATAGTCGGCAAGCATCCGCTCCCAGCGGGTGAGGTCACGAAGCTCTGGGGTCTCGACCGTAGGCTCGAGCCCAAGCGTCAGCTGCTTGCTCTCCCCCCGCGAGCCTTTGACGGTCACCGGCCGCAACGCCAAGCCAAGCTCCCAGAGCAGGTCGCGCCGCCGATCTCCGAGTGTGTCGCAGGCACCACTACGGATCAACGCCTCAAGCGCGCTGCGGGAAAGCGAAACTCTGCGCGCGAGGTCGCCTGCATCGATGAAGGCACCGCGTTCGTTGCGCTCCGCAACAAGCGCCGCGGCATCCTCCTCCCCCACCGACGAGACATAGGCAAGCCCGATCCTGACCGCCTCTCCCACGTCGACAGGCTCAAGTACGCAACGGGCCTCGCTGCGATTCAGGTCGGGTGGTAGCACGGTGACGCCACGCCGCTGGGCATCCCGGACGAGACTCGCCGGCGGGTAGAAGCCCATCGGCTGCTCGTTGAGCAGACCACAGAGAAACTCGATCGGATAGTGATGCCGAAGCCAGGCCGACTGATACGCGAGAAGGCCGAATGCGGCCGCGTGTGACTTCGGAAACCCGAAGCCTGAGAAGCCGACGAGCGTGTCGTAGACCTCATTTGCGACCTGCTCGGTGACGTCATTTTCCATCGCCCCCTCGACAAACCTCACCCGATGGGCCTCGAGCGCGGCCAGGCTGCGTTTCCGGCTCATCGCGCGCCGCAGCGCCTCCGCATCGCCCACCGAGAACCCCGCGAGCGCCATCGCCACATCGAGCACCTGATCCTGAAAGACGACCACCCCGAGCGTGGCGGCGAGCGGCTCGCGTAGCGACTCATGCTGCACGGGGAAGACGAAGGACGGATCCTCTCGCAGGCGGCGCCGATGCTCGATGTATGGATGCACTGCCTTGCCCTGGATTGGCCCAGGACGAACAAGCGCAACCTGCACGGTGAGGTCATCAAGTGTCTCCGGGCGGGTGCGCAGAAGGCTCTGCATCTGCGCACGGGACTCGATCTGGAAGACCCCAACCGTGTCCGCATTCTGGATCTCGCCAAAGACCGCAGCGTCGTCGAGCGGGATCCGGGAGAGATCGATGATCGTTCCCCGACGCTGCGCAATGCGATCGACGCACTCCTCGACGCACGACAGCATGCCGAGCCCGAGCAGGTCGATCTTGAGAAAGCCCGCATCGGCGCAAGAGTCCTTGTC
>JANNQQ010000005.1:0-6709 GCA_031400835.1 Actinomycetes bacterium
CGCCGCCATGCCCTCGACAGGCTCCTCCGCAAGCGCGTGCACCACGAGAGGCTCGGGCTCGTCGTAGAGGAGTACGAGTTGCTCGATCGCCCCGCTGGGTGCCCAGGCGTACCAGCGCGTGTGCTGCCAGAAGAAATCGTCGAGATCACCGAGGGCATACGCGTGCACCTCAGGACGCGTTCTACAGAACGCCGCGATCTGCTCGCGATCGTGGATCTCGATGACGGCCACGCTGCGACCCTACTCACCCCGCCGACATCACCCAGGCACCGCGAGCGGTGGGTCGTTGCGAGCGTTGAACCGGTCACCTCGAGGCGAGCCCTAACTCAGGTGATTCGAGCTCTTAGAGGTCGCCGTGCCCGGCGACGCGGCCGATCTCGTCGAGGGTCGTGACCCCCGCGATGCAAAGCCGGAGGCCGTCGTCACGCAACCGCAGCATTCCTTCGGCGACCGCGGCGGCCTCGATCTCTCTCGTTGGGGCAGAGACGAGCGATGCGATCCGCTCGGTCACAGGAAGCACCTCAAACAGCGGGACGCGGCCCTTGTAGCCAATGTCGCTGCATGACGGGCACCCTTTCGCCCGATGCAGGATGACACCGGTCATCGCGGTCGGCATTCCGACGGCACGCAACTCATCCTCGGTTGGTTCGTACTTTTCCGCGCAGGCCGTGCAAACACGGCGCGCGAGGCGCTGCGCGACAAAGCAGTTGATCGCCGTCGTGATGAGCCCACGGTCGACACCCATGTCGAGAAGACGCTGAACTGCTGCCGCCGCGCTCTGCGCGTGGAGAGTGGTCAGCACGAGGTGTCCGGTCATCGCCGCGCGAAACGCGATCTGAGCGGTCTCCTCATCGCGGATCTCACCAACAAGGACGATGTCGGGGTCGGACCGGAGGATCGTACGGAGTCCGCTCGCGAACGTCAGCCCTGCGCGCGGGTTGATCTCGATCTGGTCGAGGCCGGCCGCGCGGTACTCGACCGGATCCTCAAGGGTGACCAGCGACTGCTCCGGAGAGTTGAGCTCCTGGAGACATGCGTAGAGGGTTGTCGTCTTGCCCGAACCGGTTGGCCCAACGACGACAACCGACCCGAACGGCTGCTCGATTGCCCGCCGAAGCGCCGCCTCACTCCGTGGCCACATCGCGAGTGCCGCGAGCGAACTGGGTGCGTCTCCCTGGGCGAGGATCCGGAGTGTCGTCTTCTCCCCGTGCGCTGTGGGGAGGACGGCAACGCGAACGTCGATCGTCTCGTCACCTCGACGGATCGAGACCCGCCCGTCCTGGGGAGCGCGTCGCTCTGCAATGTCGAGGCCACCCATGATCTTCAAGCGGCTCGTGATCCCCGCACCTTGTGTGCCGGCGACGGAGGCGATCTCGCGCATCACGCCGTCGACGCGGGCGCGGACAAACATCCGCTTGGCCTGCGGCGTGAAGTGAATGTCGGACGCGCCAATATCAAGAGCCTTTGCGATCGCTCGGTTGACGAACACCACGGCGGGAGACTCGTGGTTGAGATCGATCTTCGTCGCGTCGTCGACGGTCTCGGGTGCCTCCTCCTCGACCGCGACGAGCTGGACGTCGGCGCCGTCGTAGGTCTTCTGGATCGCGAAGTCGATCGCGTCCGAAGGGGCGACAACGACCTTGACCTGCATTCCGATTGCGAGCCGAAGGTCGTCGGAGTTCATGATGTTCGTCGGGTCAGCAACCGCGACGACGACGGCATCGCCCTGGATGTTCACCGGTATCGCGTGGTAGCGCTTTGCCAGTTGCTCAGGGAGAAGCGTTGCCGCCTCGGGCTCGACCATCAACGCCGTGAGCTCGAGGAATGGCAATTCGTGTTGCTCGGCGAGGACCCGCGCTATCTGCGAGCGCGTCGCTGCACCCTGCTCAACGAGAATCTCGCCAATCCGCTTCTTGGGCGACGCACGCTTCTCGTCGAGGGCCGCATCGAGCTGGGCCGGAGTTATAGCGCCGTCACGGACGAGCAAGACGCCCAGCACGGGCCAAGGGGACTGGGCGGCCTCCACACCCCCGTTATCGGCACGTCACCTCCCTCACATGAGGGAACATACGATCATGCGCGCTGTCGTCCAACGAGTGACCCGCGCAGCCGTCACGGTTGCGGGGGCACGGGTCGGGAGCTGCGGAGAGGGGATTCTCGTCCTGCTCGGCGTCGCCCGCGGTGACACGGACGAGACAGCCGAGCGGCTGGCCGAGAAGATTGCACGACTTCGAATCTTTGAGAACGCCGATGGGCGGTTCGACCTGTCCGTGGTCGAGACGCAAGGTTCGGCGCTCGTCGTTAGCCAGTTCACGTTGCTGGCTGACACCTCGAAAGGGACGCGACCGAGCTTTACCAAGGCCGCCGATCCGGCACACGCGGCGCCGCTTGTCGACGTCTTCTGTGCGCGTCTCGAGGCATGCGGGGTGCCGGTCGAGACAGGGAGCTTTGGGACGCGCATGGTGGTCGAGTTGGTCAACGATGGGCCTGTCACCATCGTGCTAGACGTGTGAGTGTCAGCCGGGTTCGCCGAACAGGATTGGGGTAGAGCACGACACCCACGTGTTGGAGACTCCTGGACAGGTGCCTGCTAGGCTGGAGCTACCACATTTCACCGGTCTGGCGAAATGGGCGCGGGAGCGCCCATTTTTGGTCTGAGGAGACTGTTTCATCTGAAGAGAAGTTTCGTCTGAGGAGACGCGAATGGCGGGAATCGAGACATTTGAGCGCGAGCGGGAGCTGACGGAGGCGATTACGCCGACCGTTGAGAGCTCCGTGCCCGGGGTCGAGGTGCTTGCCGTCGAGCTGCTCTCAGCAAATCGGTTCTGCGTTTACGTCGATCACCCTAACGGAGTCGACTTCGAGCTCTGTGAGCGCGTGACGCGTGTCCTCGACCCGTACCGCGTCGACTGGACAGTCGATGTGTCCTCGCCCGGCCCCGAGCGCCCGCTCCGGCAGCCGAAGCATTTCGCGGCGGCGGTCGGACGCGCGGTGCAGCTTCGGACAGCAACTGCTGTTGATGGCAAGACACGTTTTCGCGGTGAGATCGTCTCGGCGGACACGAGCGCAGTGTCGGTGGCCGCCGACGACACGACATATGAGATCCCGGTCGAGATGATCGTCCGGGGCAACCTGATCGACGAGGGACGGTAGGTCATGAGCCAGGAGATCATCGAAGGCATTCGCACGATCGAGCGGGAGAAGGGCATCGAGGAGGGGGCACTTGTCTCCGCGCTTGAGGACGCCCTGCTTGCCGCCTACAAGAAGCTGTCGGGCTCGGCGCGGCACGCCGAAGTGGTCCTCGATGAGGAGGGCGAGTTCAAGGTGTTTGCGATCCAGATCCCCGATGACCTCGAAGCGAGGCTGCTCGATGAGGCCATGGAGGCGAAGATCGACGAGCTCGAGCGTCTCGAGGAGGAGACCGGTGAGCGTCAGCACACGCTCATCAGCATGGACGAGCTCGATCTCGACTGGACGCAGGTTCCGGACGACGTCATGAACCGCACCGACGTAACGCCCACAGACTTTGGACGCATCGCGGGCATGACTGCGAAGCAGGTCTTCCAGCAGCGCATCCGCGAGGCCGAGCGAGCGATCATGTTCGAGGAGTACGTCGATCGTCAGAGCGAGGTCGTCACGGGCATCGTGCAACAGGCAGGTGACCGGAACAACGTTCTCGTCGACCTCGGTCGCGTCGAGGCTCTGTTGCCGCGTTCTGAGCAGGTCGACGGCGAACGGTACGAGCAAGGGTCGCGCATCAAGGCCGTCATCGTCGAGGTACGTTCGGGGACGAAGGGTCCGCAGGTGATCCTTTCGCGTCGCGCACCGCAACTCATCGAGACACTCTTCGAGCTCGAAGTTCCGGAGATCGCAGATGGGCTCGTCGAGATTCGCGGCGTTGCTCGTGAGCCGGGTTACCGCTCGAAGATCGCCGTCGAGTCACACGCCCAGGGTGTCGACCCGGTCGGTGCGTGCGTCGGTCCCCGTGGTTCGCGCGTGCGCATGGTCGTCTCGGAGCTCCGCGGCGAGAAGATCGACATCATCCCGTGGAACACTGAGCCGGCGCGGTTCGTCGCGAAGGCACTCTCACCTGCGCGTGTCCGCGAGGTCTACATCGACGATGAGACCCGTGAGGCGACCGTCGTCGTCCCCGACGACCAGCTCGCGCTCGCAATCGGCAAGGAAGGGCTCAACGCCCGGCTCGCCGCACGCCTGACGGGGTGGAAGGTGGACATCAAGTCCGACTCCGAGTTCGCGCAGCTCGAGGCCGAAGCGGCCTTCGCTGGGGACGATGACACCGCAGAGTTCTCCGGACGCTGCGCTGCGCTTCTCTCAAACGGCAAGCGTTGCCCGAACTCCGCGATTCCGGGGTCGATGCACTGTGGTGTTCCCGCGCACAAGGCGCTCAAGAACGTGCCGCTGCCCGTTGCCGCACCCGAGCCTGACGATGCGGTTGAGGACGAAGGCGCAGGAGAGCCCAGCGACCCAGTAGTGGTGCTTGACGGTGACGTAGCCGAGCCCGTTGCTGCAACCGAGGCTGAGGTTGAAGCGCCAGGCGATCCGGAGGTCGCGGATGGGCTAGACGGCGAGCCGCTCCACACGGGGGCGGACAATGGCTGACGGCGCGAACAAGCCAAATCGTCCTGTGCGTCCGCGCGGCGGTGGGCCGGGAGGAAAGCGTCGCCGTGTCGTGATCGAGGGTGGGAACACGCGAGGACGCGATGCACGGCAGGCTCGTGATCGCAGCGGGCCGCAGCCGACGACCGGTCGTGCGGCGCCCGCGCCGTTGCCCACCGGTCCGGTCACCGTCGAGTCGGGCGCGACGGTCAAAGACCTGTCGCACGCGCTCGGAATCCCGATGCCGCAGATCATCAAGATCCTCATGGGTCTTGGTCAGATGCGCACGGCGACCCAGTCGCTTGCCGACGACGAGCTTCAGCTGATCGCTACCGAGGTCGAGCGCGAGATCATCATCAAGCATGCAGCCGACGACGATGACATCGGCGTCACCGTCGAGGATCGCGAGGAGGATCTTGCTGCAAGACCGCCGGTCGTGACGATCATGGGTCATGTCGACCACGGTAAGACGACGCTTCTGGACGCGATCCGTCAAACGTCGGTGGTCGACACCGAAGCCGGCGGGATCACGCAGCACATCGGCGCCTACCAGGCCGAGATCAACGGCCGCCGCGTAACGTTTCTCGACACACCCGGTCACGAGGCATTCACCGCGATGCGCGCACGTGGCGCGAAGGTCACGGATATCGCCGTCCTGGTGGTAGCCGCAGATGACGGAGTCATGCCGCAGACGAAAGAATCCATTTCTCATGCGCGCGCGGCTGGTGTCCCCATCGTGGTCGCCGTGAACAAGATTGATGTGCCCGATTCCAATCCGGACAAGGTCAAGAGCGAGCTTGCAACTGAAGGTCTGCAGCCCGAGGACTGGGGCGGCGACACGCAGTTTGCGGCCGTGTCGGCGAAGCAGCACACGAACCTCGAGGAGCTGCTTGAGAAGATCCTCCTGGTTGCCGACGCAGAGCTCGATCTTCGCGCAAACCCAAACGTCGAGGCATCTGGACCGATCGTCGAGTCGCGTCTTGACATCGGCCGCGGCCCAGTGGCCACCATGCTCGTCCAGCGCGGCACGCTCCGTGTCGGTGACGCGATCGTTGCCGGCGATGCCGCCGGAAAGGTGCGCGCGCTCTACGACTATCGGGGCGAGCGCGTCAAGGAAGCCGGTCCGGGCGAGCCTGTAGAGATTCTTGGTTTCGACCGTCCGCCCCCCGGCGGGGGAGTTCGGTCGTGTCGTCGAGCACGAACGCCAGGCCAAGGACATTGCCGAGAAGCGGGCTGAACGCCTGCGACGCGAGCAACTCGCGCAACGCTCCAAGGGTGGCCTCTCGCTTGAGACGTTGTTCGAGCAACTCGAGGCGGGTGCAATCCAGGATCTCAACATCGTCCTCAAGGGAGATGTCCAGGGCTCCGTCGAGGCGCTTGTGGGCGAGCTAGGAAAGATTCAGCATCCCGAGGTGCGCGTCAACGTCATCCACACCGGCGTCGGTGGGATCACCGAGAACGACGTCAACCTCGCCTCAGCCTCCAGCGCGCTCGTCGTCGGGTTCAACGTCCGCCCGAGCGCCGAGGCCAAGATGCTCGCCGACCGTGAAAGCGTCGACATCCGTACATACCGGGTTATCTACAAGCTCACGGAGGAGATTGAGCAGGCACTTGTGGGCATGCTCTCGCCTGTCAGGACAGAGGAAGTCATTGGCGAGGCAGAGGTTCGCGCGCTGTTCAAGGTCTCACGGCTCGGCACGATTGCGGGCTGCATGGTCACGACGGGGATCGTCCGCCGCAACGCTCGCGCCCGGATCGTGCGCGACGGCACCGTCATCCACGAGACGTCGATCTCCCAGCTCAAGCGGTTCAAGGAAGACGCGCGGGACGTCAGCGAAGGCTTCGAGTGCGGGATCTTGCTCGAAGGCTTCAATGACGTGAAGGAAGGCGACATCCTCGAGATCTTCGAGACGCGTGAGGTCGAGCGCACCGATCTCGACACCCCTGCTAGCTGAGAGAACGGCTCGGGACGCAGTCAAGCGCTACGGCACCTGACGGCACGCGGTCGGGCGGTCTACGAGGACTCGGTAAAGAGCACCCAAGGGTCGGGTGGCTCGACCGCAAAGACCTGGTTTCCGCCGGCGGACTTTGC
>JANNQQ010000006.1:0-1851 GCA_031400835.1 Actinomycetes bacterium
GAGCCGCACAAGGTTCGCTTCAACACGATCGCTTCCTAAACCATCTGCGCAAGTTCGATTCTTGCCGGGGGCATTGTGCGGAAAGCCCGTGAGCAGCGGGATCGCGGCCAGGAAACGCGCGCGAGGGTAAGTGCCCAATGCCCCGTCTACCGGCCGTCTACCGCAGTTGAAAGCGACACTTCGGCGAACGCCGTGCCTGTTCCTGAGCGGGTCTTCACACCCGTAGGTGTGGCAAACCCCAGCTCGGTCGGTTCGACGCCAGCGCCGCTCCGTAGGCCTTGGGCGACAATGCCTCCCATGGCCCTTACGCAGTACTACACGGCAATGACGCTCGACGGCTTCATCGCGGATCCCGATAACTCACTTGACTGGCTGTTCAAGCGCGAGCAGGCGCACGACGGACCGTTGAACTACCGCGACTTCATCGCGGAGGTAGGCGCGTTGGCGATGGGGTCGACCACCTACGAGTGGATCCTCGACCACGAGTCCGCGGGCAAGGAGCCGGGCGAATGGACGTGGCCCTACGACATTCCGTGCTGGGTCTTCACGCACCGGCAACTGCCGGTCGTTCCCGATGCGCGCATCGAGTTCACGAGCGCAGACGTCCAGTCTGTGCACGGGGAGATGATCCGCGCTGCGGGTGGGCGCAACGTATGGGTCGTAGGCGGCGGCGACCGGGCCGGCCAGTTCGCCGACATCGGGTTGCTCGACGAACTCATCGTGTACATCGCACCGACGACGTTGGGCGCGGGCGCGCCGCTCTTCCCCCGCCGTGCCGAGCTCCAACTGATGGAGCTCGAGCGGAACGGCGACTTCGCCTGCGCCAGGTTCGCCGTCGTTCATCCTCCCGCCTAGTCGAGAACCTCAGCGATACCAAGCGTTTGTCCGCTCGCTGATCGACCCTCGCGGACCGAGCGCGAGAACTCGAGGCGCGGCGTTCATTGTCGTTACCCAAAGGGTCAGTTAGGTCATCACCCACGGCGGTCACCTGCTCTCGTTCAAGACGGACACGACCGGGCTACCGCTCCTCGTCGGCCAGTAGGGCCTCACTCGCTTTGCATGTGGTCGAACGGTCGCTGCTCGACGCGGGTGCGGCATTCGATCGCCAAGCTCTAACCCGTCGCCTCGATCGAGAGGACGACCACTCCCGCGACCACGAGACCAATACCTGCTGCTTTCAGCAGAGTCAGCGGCTCGTCCAACCAGGCAGCGCCGATGAACGCGAGAGCGGCCGTTCCCACACCAGACCAGATGGCGTAGCCGACGCTGATCTGCATCCCCTCACGGACGGAACGAGACATGAGGAAGAACGAGAGGCTGTATCCCAGGAGTACCCCAACCACTATCAGCGGCCGCGTAAAGCCGTCAGAAAACTTCAGGCCTACTGTGGCTCCAAGCTCGACGACGATCGCGAGCCAGAGGAAGACCCAGGGCATGCCTCGTCAACCCTGAACGCTTGGGCGGCGCACGTTCATGACGTGCGTACAGGAGTTGCGCCGAAACGAAATATCCATCGTTGTAACCGTACATAGGTACGACGGCGACTCTTGAGAGGAGACGGCCGGGTGTATCCACTGCCAGGGCCGCCTCTCGCCGTTCTGATCACATGGTCGGCGCAGCCTTGCCTAGAACTTGGAGAGCACCCTCGTTCGTTCGGCCCCCTGATTCAGGGTCATGATCTCGTCGGCTTCCTCCGTCCGCACAGGCGAGCCGACCGGTTCTGGTTGGCGTTTCCGCCTCAGACACGCTATACCTTCCTTTCATTGTCAGGTTAACCTTACAAATGAGTGAAGGTGACTGTTACTGGAGCGGAGAGCGCGGCTGACGGGCTTGTCCGTCGAGCGCATGGCC
>JANNQQ010000007.1:0-7489 GCA_031400835.1 Actinomycetes bacterium
CGGCGGGCAGGTTGGCAGCGAGGACTTCGACGAAGCTCCGCGGGTGTCTTCCACACCTGCGAGGAGCGCCATGACCCAAGCACCCGGACCGCACCGACCGGTGTGGTTACGCGAAGGAGCTCGTCCGCCAGGCCACGAAAAAGGGAGTACGGCCCCAGATGCGGAGCGACGATGTAGAAATGCTGCTCGAAGGGCGAATCGGCGAGGTCGATGATTGTCAGGTCGGCCTGCTTTCCGACGACGAGCGATCCGAGCTCACCGTCGAGTCCCAGCACCCTTGCTCCGCCGAGGGTCACGGCCGCAAGGGCGGCTACCGCGGTCATCGCGTCGGGTCGTCCGGCGCGGCCTCGTGACGCGACGACGGCCGTCCTGGCCTCTTCAAAGAGATCGAGCGAGGGGGTCGACGCAGGACTGTCGGTCGCGATTGCGACGGTGACGCCCGCGGCGGTCAGCTCGGCGACGGGTGCGACACCGCACCCGAGCCAGCCGTTCGAGCGCGGGCAATGCGCCACTCCGACCCCGTGCGCAGCCAGCAGCTCGATCTCCTCCGCATCGACGTCGACGCAGTGCGCCGCCGTCATCCGTCCGTCAAGCAGTCCCGCCGCGGCAAGCATGCGAATCCCGGTCGTACCCGGCGGTGGGACAAGCATGTGTGCGAAGGCCGACCAGTCTCCGAGTCCGGAGACGAGGAACTCGCGTTCAGCAGTGCTCTCGGCCAGGTGCGTGGCGAGCGGCAACCCGAGCTCCGCGCAGGCTGCGTACACCTCCAGGGTGCAGGTGAACGGCGCGTGTGGTGAGACGCCGAGCATGACGCGATCGGAGAGCACGGCGGCGATCCGCTCGTGGTTCTCGTCGAACCGCCGAAGCGCCCGCGCGTCTGTGCCGAACACCTCGAGGTAGACGATTGCGCGCAACCCCGTCGCTGCTGCGGCCTCGGCCGTAGCCCCGGCGTAGCTGCAATCCCCCACTGTCGTCACCCCGGAGCGAAGGCTCTCCCACGCTCCGACAGTCGCTATCGCTCGCATCTCGGCGAGGTCGAGCGCATTCTTGCGGGCGACGTGCGTCCCGATCCAGGCGGCGAAGGGGAGGCCGTCACCAAACCCTGCGTACACCGCGTACTCGAGATGCGAATGCGCGTTGACGAACCCAGGCGTGATCACACACCCCTCAAACCGCTCGCCACTGCCAAGGTCGGCTGCGGTGCCGACGCTGGCAATCCGCCCGTCGTCATCGATCGCGACGGCTCCGTCGGCGATTGGTTGCCCCTCTACGGGCACGACCCAATCGGCAGACACGACCTTCACGAGGGGTCGTACGCCTCGTTTTCGTCGTTGCGCGCCATCCGTCGTTCGAGCAGCACTGAGAGCCAGATCGAGAGTTCGAAGAGCAGCAGCAGCGGCACGATCTCAAGCACGAGCGACACCGGGTCGACCGTAGGCAGCAGCACGGCAAAGCACACCATGACCGCGATCCCGACACGCCGGTTACGTCGCAGCTTGTCGGCGCTCAACGCTCCGATCCGCACGAGCGCGAGGATGAAGATGGGCATCTCGAAGGCGAGCCCCGACGCAAACAGCGTGAGCGTGACGAACGAGAGGAAGTAACTCGCGCGGATCTGCTCGGTATAGAGCTCGGCGTCGTAGTCGACGAGGAACGTGAGGGCCCGGGGGATGACGATCGTGTACGAGAAGGCAACCCCCGCCGCGAACAATCCCGTCGCGAGGACGACGAAGACCCCGAGAACTCGTTGGATGTCTCCGCTGACGGCGGGTGCGAGAAACGACCAGATCTGCCAGAGGATTACCGGTAGCACCAGTGCGAGCGCCGCATAGAAACTCACTTTGAGCGAGGTCGTGAACGGCTCGGTGACACCGAGGGTGACGAGTTCGGCGTGGTCCTCCGGCAGCAGATCGATGAGTCGTGAGATCAACTGCGCGTGGAACGCATACGCGATGCCGAACGCAGGGACAATCGCGAAGGCACAGATGATCAGCCGCTGGCGCAGCTCGGTGAGGTGCTCTACAAGGGTCGCCTCCTGGTCGGGACTCAGGCGGCTAGGCAGAAACCGGCGGAACACTCCGCGGGTGCTACGAGACGGTGTCCCGCTCGCGCGAGGCGTTCTCGCCCTTCGCGGCAGACGCGGTGTCGGCGGGCGAGAGCGCGGCGGGAGTGGGCTCGGGGACGTCGTCGTACTCGTCCATCACGTCAGGCCCGTCCTTTCCAGAAACGGAGTCCTTGAACTCGCGCATGCCCTTCCCGAGCTGACGACCCATCTCGGGCAGCCGCTTCGGGCCGAAGACGACCAGCAGCACAAGCAATAGGATGATCATCTCGGTGACACCGATTCCGAATGGCACGCAGGGACAGTAGCACCGCGTGGACAAGGAGAGTCCCTCGTCTGACGCCACGGCCTTGCCTGAACCGGTCCGGGTACCATCGGGGGGCAGGCTCGGCTGCGACCGTTCGCTGCTGCCCTTTCACCGACAGTCGAGGAAACTGACCGTGGCACTGCTTGAGATCACGAATCTACACGTCGCGCTCGAGGATGGGACCGAGATCGTCAAGGGTCTTGACCTGGCCCTCGACACGAACACCAAGCACGCGATCATGGGGCCAAACGGCTCGGGCAAGTCGACGCTCGCCTACGCGCTCATGGGTCACCCGTCATACGAGATCACCGAGGGCGACATCACAATCGACGGCGAGAGCATCCTCGAGCTCGGCGCGGACGAGCGGGCACAGCGCGGTCTCTTCCTCGCGTTCCAGTATCCACACGCGGTCCCGGGGGTCACGGTCACGAGCTTCCTGCGTAGCGCGATCAACGCGAAGCGCAAGGCGGCAAACGGTGGTAAGGACGATCCCGTGCCGGTCAAGCAGTTTCGGGTCGAGATGCTGGCGGCCATGGAACGCCTCAAGGTTCCACGTGAGCTTGCGCAGCGCTACCTGAACGACGGGTTTTCTGGCGGCGAGAAGAAGCGCGTCGAGATCCTTCAGATGGCGATGCTCAAGCCGCGCATAGCGATCCTCGACGAGACCGACTCAGGGCTCGATATCGATGCTCTTCGCGTCGTCGCTGAGGGTGTCAATGCGCTCGTCGGGCCCGACATGGGAGCGCTCGTCATCACGCACTATCAGCGAATTCTGAACTACGTCACGCCCGACCACGTCCACGTCTTCGTGGACGGGCGCATCGTCGCCTCGGGAGGCGCGGAGCTCGCGCAACAGCTCGAAGCGGACGGGTACGAGGCATTCCTGCCAGCGGGTGTTGCAGGGGAGGACGCATGAGCGAGAGCGAAACCGAGATCATCCGCGACATCCGAGCCGACTACGAGTACGGCTTCCATGTCGACGACAGCCCGGTGTACAAGGCGCCCAAGGGGCTCAATCACGAGCTTGTCGACGTCATCTCCGATCACAAGTCCGAGCCGGATTGGATGCGGACCTTCCGCCACGCGGCGCTCGACGATTTCTTCGCGCGACCCATGCCGAACTGGGGCGCCGATCTGTCGGGGATCGACTTCGACAACATCCACTACTACTTGAAGCCCACCGAGAAGCAGGTCGACAAGTGGGAGGATCTCCCGGCCGAGATCCTCGACACCTGGGATCGCCTCGGAATTCCGGAGGCCGAGAAGAAGTACCTCGCCGGTGTCGGCGCCCAGTACGAGTCGGAGGTCGTCTACCACAAGCTTCACGAGGATCTCGAGCGCAAAGGCGTGATCTTCCTCGACATGGACTCTGGGCTCCGCGAGCATGAGGAGCTTGTGCGTAAGCACTTTGCGACCGTGATCCCCCGCAACGACAACAAGTTCGCGGCGCTCAACTCGGCCGTCTGGTCGGGTGGGTCGTTCATCTACGTGCCCAAGGGTGTCCGGATCGAGATGCCGCTTCAGGCGTACTTCCGCATCAACGCGGAGAACATGGGTCAGTTCGAGCGCACGATGATCCTGATCGACGAGGACGCGTACGTGCACTACGTCGAAGGCTGCACCGCACCTATCTACTCGTCGGACTCGCTGCACAGCGCGGTCGTCGAGATCATCGTGCAGAAGGGCGGCCGTTGCCGTTACACGACGATCCAGAACTGGTCGAACAACGTCTACAACCTCGTCACGAAGCGCGCGGTCGCGCACGAGAACGCAACGATGGAATGGGTCGACGGGAACCTCGGCTCCAAGGTGACGATGAAGTACCCCGCAATCTGGCTGATGGGCGAAGGCGCCCACGGAGAGGTGCTCTCGATCGCCTTCGCAGGCAAGGGCCAGCACCAGGATGCGGGTGGCAAGGTTGTCCACGTCGCCAAGAACACGACGAGCGTCATCACCTCAAAATCGATCTCGAAGGACGGCGGGCGCGGAGGATATCGCGGCCTGCTCCAGGTCGCGAAAGGCGCCACTGGATCGAAGTCGAAGGTGGTGTGCGACGCCCTCATCCTCGACGATGAGTCGCGGTCGGACACGTACCCGTACATCGATGTCAAGGAGAACGATGTCGATCTCGGCCATGAGGCGACCGTCTCAAAGATCGGTGAGGAGCAGCTCTTCTACCTTATGAGCCGCGGGCTCAATGAGGCTGAGGCGAGCGCGATGATCGTGTCCGGGTTCGTCGAGCCGATCACCAAGGAGCTCCCGCTCGAGTACGCAGTCGAGATGAACCGCCTGATCTTGCTCCAGATGGAAGGCTCTGTTGGCTAACCCGATCACGGGCGTCGACTTCGTCGCGATTCCCGCAACCGATGGCAAGCGCCTGCGCGCGTTCTACGTGGACACGCTGGGCCTCCGGCCGGATGAGGGCTCGGAGATGGAGTTCTGGGCAGGCACCACGTGTTTTGCGATCTGGGAGCCCGCCGCGTACGGCTCTGTGTTTGCCCCGCAACGCAACGGCAACGTCGCCTTTCATGTCGACGATGTGGCCGCCACGCGAGCAGAGCTCGAGGCGAAAGGCGTGGTCTTCGAGGGTGACACGATGGACACCAGCGTCTGCAACATGGCGTTCTTTCGTGATCCCGACGGTAACGACCTGATGCTCCACAACCGTTACGCCCCGCCGAACGCATGAACGTCGAGCGGGTGGACTTCATCTCGGTGCCGGTCACCGACATGGCGCGTTCGGTGCAGTTTTACGGCGAGACGCTGGGTTTGCCGCAGGTTCCGGGCGAGGCGGCCTGGCCGGAGTTTCAGCTCGGTGAGAATGTCAGCCTGTACCTCGTCGATCCGACCGCGATCGGCCAGGAGTTCACGGCCGGACACATCGCTCCGATCGCTCTGCGCGTCGCCGATGTCGAGGCAACCCGTGCCGAGCTTGAGGCGAAGGGCGTCGAGTTCACTCGGGAGACCCTCGACACGACGGTCTGCCACATGGCGATCTTCGAGGATCCCGACGGAAACGGGTTGATGCTTCACCGCAGGTACGCACCCCATGCGGGCTGAGCTGCTCGAGCGGTATCACTCGCTCCCTCTCCCCAACCGCCGTGAGGAGCATTGGCGCTTCACCGATCTCGCGTCGTTTGACCCCGACGCGTGGACTGCGGATGGCGCGGCTGTCGAGGCTCCCACAACGATGCTCGACATCGACGCGGCCGCGCTCGCTGCAATGGGTGAGCAGGGTCTCACCATCGAGCACGCGCCAGAGGGCGTGCGCTTCGAAGCGCTTACAGACGACCATCCCCTCCTAGGCTCGCTCGTAAAGCCGGACGACAAGTTTCGTGCGCATAACGCTGCGATGTGGACGCACGGGCTGCTCGTTCATGTGGCGCGTGACGTCGTCATTGACAAGCCGATGTACGTCCGGGTCACGAACGCCGCCGAGGGCGGGTCACTGTTCTGGCGTGTGCTCATAGTTGCCGAGGAAGGCAGCCGCTTCTCGGTGATCGAGGAGCTCGCTTCGGCGAGTCCCGAGCTTGCGGGCTACGTCAACTGCGTGACCGAGATCGTTGTTGGTGACAGGGCCAAGGTCGAGTACGTGTCGCTGCAGAACCTCTCGCAGTCGACCTGGTACTTCGCCTCGAACCACGCGACGGTGGGCCGTGACGCCGAGCTCGATTGGGTCACCGGGGGCTTCGGCTCTGAGCGAGGCAAGGTGTGGATCCAGAACGACCTGGCTGGACAAGGCGCAACCTCGCGTGTGACGGGTGCGTACTTCGCCGATGGCAAGCAGCACCTCGACTACGACACGTACCAGCTGCACGCGGCTCCGGACACGACCAGCGACTTCGCCTTCAAGGGTGCGCTCCGCGATTCGGCGGCGACCGTCTGGCGCGGCATGATCAGGGTCGAGGAGGGCGCACAGCGCACGAACGCGTACCAGGAGAACCGCAATCTCCTCCTCTCGAAGTCGGCGACCGCCAACTCGATTCCAGGGCTCGAGATCCTGGCGAACGACGTGCGTTGTACGCATGGCGCGACACTCTCACCCGTCGATCGCGAGCAGCTCTTCTATCTGATGACCCGTGGTCTTCCGCGTGCTGAGGCCGAACGGCTGATTGTGCGGGGCTTCTTCCAGAACGTGCTCGACCGTGTCGAGCTCGAGCCGGTGCGCGACGCGCTCGCCGCCGCGCTCGAAGCACGCATTCCCGCCGCATAGCCTCTCGCGTACGCTTTCGGTATGACGGCCGTCGGGCTCTTTCCGCTTGGGATCGTGTTGCTTCCGACCGAGCAGATTCCCCTGCACATCTTCGAGCTCCGCTACCGCGAGCTGATTGGCGAGTGTCTTGAGCAGGACCTTCCGTTTGGCCTCGTCCTCGCTGATGAGGCGAACGGCATCCGCGATGTTGGGACGCTCGCCCACGTCGTCGACGTCGAGCGGCTCGAGGACGGCCGACTGAACATCGTGGTTGAAGGGAGAGAGCGGTTCAGCGTCGTCGAACTCACCGAAGGACGGGCCTTCCACACCGCCGAGATAGCGACCCTCGATGATGCAGACGACGTCGCGGGGCACGCGCTCGTCGAGCGAGGATTGTCGCTCTTCTCCCGCGTTGTGGCGCTTACGGAAGCCGAGGTCGACACGCCGGACGCGGGCAACACACTGCTCTCGTTTGCGATTGCTGCGCGATTTGAGCTTGCGCCTGAGCTCAAGCAAGCACTTCTCGAGCAGCGTTCGGAGCGGCGGCGGCTTGAGCAGGTGTGCGACATCCTCGAAGCCGCCTACGGCGCCATCGAGCGCCAACGCGAGATCGTGAGGCGCGCCCAGACCAACGGCAAGCACTAGTCATTGCCGCTTCGCGGTTCCTGAAGTTGGGAACCTACGGTTCCCCGGGGAACCCTCCATCTAGATCAACAGGAACCGCCGGACTGGCGTGGATCCTCTCGCAACCTCATCCGTCACTCTGGGCTCGACTACCGCTCGCGAACGCTGAACGCAATTCCGTGGACGGCTGTCGCATACGCGAGTCCCTCACCCACCCCAGAGTAGGGGCCGTTTTCGGTGCCATCTCGCGCGAGTCGCTTGCGTTCCCTCGCGTATGCCCGTTGCACGTGCCGGTTACGCAGCA
>JANNQQ010000008.1:0-6147 GCA_031400835.1 Actinomycetes bacterium
ATGTAGGTCGCGACGTAGTCGAAGAGAAGCGACGAAGCCATCGGCGAGGCGGAGGCCGTCTCGAGCTCTACGAGATCGAGCTCTCGCGTCTCGAGCCCGGAGAGGATCTCGCGTAGCCCCGGGAGATCGAATACGTCCTGAAGGCACTCGCGATAGGTCTCGAGGACGACCGGAAACGAGGGGTACTTGCGCGCCACCTGGAGCAAGCTTTGAGCCTTGAGCCGCTGCTGCCAGAGCGGAGTGCGATGCCCGGGACGACGACGCGGGAGAAGAAGCGCGCGAGCTGCGTTCTCCCGGAACCTCGCTCCAAAGAGCGCGCTCTGTCCGACCTCCTGCACGACGAGCTCCTCGAGCTCGCTCGGCGAAAGGACCAGCTCGCTCAGCGAAGGCGCTTGATCGGCGTCGGGAAGGTGCAGCGCGATACCGTCGTCCGACCAGAGGAACTGAACCTCAAGACCCAGCGCATCACGGATTCGTGCCGCGAGCGCCATCGCCCATGGAGCGTGCACTCGACCCCCAAACGGGGTGAGGATGCAGACGCGCCAGTCGCCGATCTCATCCCGGAAACGCTCGACGACGACCGTCCTATCCGTGGGAAGCGCGCTATGCCGTTCCTGCTCCCGGAGGAAGGTCAGAAGGTTTCCCGCTGCCCAGTTGTCGAGGTGATACTCGGTGTGCAATCTCGCTCTGGCACGGTCGTCCGAAAGCGCCGACAGCGTTCGCGTCGCCTCGCCAATCCGTCGTCCGAGCTCGTATGGGCGGCCAACCCCCTCGCCGCGCCAGAAGGGTACGGCGCCGGGCGCCCCAGGCGCCGGCGTGACAAGAACGCGATCGCGGGTGATCTCATCGATCCGCCAGGTCGAGGCACCAAGCATGAAGGTCTGCCCCTCTCGCGCCTCGTACACCATCTCCTCGTCGAGCTCGCCGACGCGTCCACCGCCGCCTGTCTGGAAGACGCCGTAGAGGCCTCTGTCGGGGATCGTCCCTGCGTTCGTGACCGCGAGTCGTTGGGCGCCCGAGCGGCCGCGCACGACGCCCGCGATACGGTCCCACACGATCCGTGGGCGCAGCTCGGCGAACTCGTCGGACGGGTAGCGGCCGGCCAGCATGTCAAGCACGTTCTCGAGCTGCAGGCGCGAGAGGTCCGAGAAGGGATAGGCGCCGCAAACGAGCGTGTGCAGCTCGTCGACCGAGATCTCCGACTCTGCGCAGATCGCGACGATGTGTTGCGCGAGCACATCGAGCGGATTGCGCGGGATCGTGGTCTCCTCGATCGCGCCCTCGCGCATCGCCTTTGCGACGACGGCGCACTCGAGCAGGTCGGCGCGGAACTTCGGGAAGATGCGCCCCTTCGAGACCGCGCCGAGATCGTGGCCGGCACGCCCGACACGTTGGAGGCCACGGGCAACAGACTTCGGGCTCTCGACCTGGATCACGAGGTCAACTGCACCCATGTCGATCCCCAGCTCGAGGCTCGAGGTGGCGACAAGGCACGGAATCCGACCGGCCTTCAGGTCCTCTTCAATGAGCACACGCTGCTCGCGGGCGAGCGAGCCGTGGTGGGCGCGCGCAACCTCGTCATCGGCAAGCTCGTTGATCCGCACCGCGAGCCGTTCGGCGAGCCGGCGATTGTTGACGAAGACGATTGTCGACCGGTGCGTACGGACAAGGTCGAGGATCGCGGGATAGATCGACGGCCAGATCGACCTCGCCGTCGGCTCGTAGCCCGATGCCATCTCGACGCCGTCTGGCACCACGGGTTGCGACAGCTCACCGTTCGCCTTCAGTTCGCGCATGTCCTCGATCGGGATCACCACCTCGAGATCGAGCTCCTTGCGAATTCCCGCATCGACGAGTGTGATCTCACGACTGGTACCTGCGACGAACCGGCCGATCTCCTCGAGTGGCCGCTGGGTCGCGGAGAGCCCGATCCGCTGGATCGGATCGTCGATCAACCACTGAAGACGTTCGAGCGACACCGCGAGATGGGCACCGCGCTTGGTTCCTGCCACCGCGTGCACCTCGTCAAGGATCACCGTCTCAACCGAGCGCAGCATCTCGCGCCCGCTTGACGTGAGCAGCAGGAACAGCGACTCGGGGGTGGTGATGAGGATGTCCGGTGGCGTGCGGAGCATCTGCGCGCGCTCACGCTGCGACGTATCTCCGGTTCGGACGCCGACCGTAAGCTTCGAGCCGATTCCAGCGAGTGGCCCTCGAAGGTTCCGCTCGACGTCGTAGTTCAGCGCCTTGAGTGGCGAGATGTAGAGAAGGCGCAGCCCGTCACCGGGGGTGTCGTTGAGTCGGTCGAGGCCGAGAAGAAACGCGGCGAGCGTCTTTCCCGACCCGGTCGGCGCCTGGACGAGAACGTTTCCTCCGGCCGCAATCGCGGGCCACGCCTTCTCCTGCGCAGGCGTTGGCCCTGCGAACGCGCGCCCGAACCAGGCTCGTGTGCCGGGCGAGAGCGTCGCGAGAGCCTCCATCGATCGAGGGTACCGCGCGGCCGAGTGCCGCGAGAAGGCCTCCTCTCGAGCCAAGCAGCGTGGTCGGCTCGATCAACGAGAAGGATTGGTACGCATGCTCGTGTGTGAGAGCGCTGATCGAGACGGGTGCAGGCGCAGCGCTGTTGTAGTCACAGTGCAGGCGCTCATCCGGCGGCGCGGGAAGTGGGAACCAATCGTTTAGGTGGCACGCCACGGATCGACGAAGGGAATGCCGATGCGCTCGAAGGGGCCGGTGTCGCGTGTCACGACCGTGAGGCCGTGAACAAGAGCTGTCGCAGCGAGCAGGCCATCGATGTTTGAGGACGGGTTGCCTCTCGTGAGTCTCCCCCACGCCTGTGCGACTGCGAGATCGACGGGCAGGATCCGATCGACGAAGCTCTCCTCAAGCCCATCGAGCCACGCTTCGAAGATCGCCGCCTGATGAGCGTCTCTCGATCGCAGGCGTTCAATGCCTCGGCGGATCTCACCGAGCGAGAGCACGCTGGCGTAGAGCTGGGACTCTTCGACGCCTGCGAACCACGCGAGGACGGCATCGTTCGCTCGCCGTTTGCGCGCCTCGGAGAGAACGTTCGTGTCGAGCAGGTAGGTCAGAAGCCGATGTCTCGCGGGGCGTCGGCGACTCTCTCATCAATCTCGAGGCCGGACATGTCAGGGCCAGACAGAAGGAACTCCTTGAAATTCAGCTTGGTGCCGGAGAGCCGCCGGAACTCGCCGATCTCGACGACCGCGACCGTTGGACGGCCGTGCTTCGTCACAATCTGCGGCCCGTCGGAAACCGCCCGCTCGACGAGTTCGCTGAAGCGCTGCTTGGCTGTTTGTACCTGCCAGTTCATACATACAGTCTAGACAGTCTAGACTTAAAAATCAACTCAGCTGGAGTTCGCTCGAGCGCCGCGATAACCGCAGTGCTTTGATGGCGGTCGATGACGTACTCGATCATCGCCAGGGACGCCGCGACGGGAGAGATGGGCGTGGCCGTTCAATCTCGTGCCTTCGGGACCGGCGCAAGCTGCGCCTGGGCACGCGCAGGGGCAGGTGCAGTCGCCACGCAGTCGTTCACGGAGAAGAGCTTTGGCCCGCGCGGGCTCGAGCTGATGCGGTCGGGGACACCGCCCGAGACAGCACTGGCTCAGCTGCTCTCCGACGACGAGCTGGCCGGCCGTCGCCAGGTGGCACTGCTCGACGTCGGGGGACGGACAGCTGCCCACACGGGAGCCGACTGCATCCCCTGTGCTGGCCATGCGGCAACTCTCGACGTCAGCGTCCAGGGCAACATGCTTCGCTCCGAGGAGGTCTGGCCCGCTATGACGGCATCGTTCGCCGCCACGACGCAAGCGAGCCTCGCCGAGCGACTGCTCGCGGCCCTCGATGCGGCTGAGGAAGCAGGCGGCGACTTCCGAGGGCAACAGGCCGCCGGGCTCATCGTCGTTCCCATCGAACCTTCAGCGCAGCCGGCAACCGACCGCGTCTTCGACCTGCGCGTCGACGATCATCCGGAACCACTGGCCGAGCTACGACGGCTCCACCGAATGGCCGCCGGCTATCGCCGCCTCAACCGCATCGAGCCCGGAGCATCAGTCGAGGGCGAGACCGAGGCCGCGCGGGCTGCGGGTCTTCCACAAGCCGACGTCGACTTCGCCGCCGTCCTCGTCCACGCCCAGAACGGCGACGTCGACCAAACCGCATCGCTCCTGACTCGACTGATCCAGGACGAGCCGCTCTACCGCGAGGCGTTCATCCGCCACGAGCAGTTTGGACTCTTGCCGGTAGGAGTCGTCGCGCGTCTCGAGGCGTCGGGCCTCTAGGATCGGGACATGCCCGCCACACCCGCAGCTATTCACTTCACCGGTGACCCCGAGGCCGACCGACTTCTGGCTGAGAGCCCACTCGCGCTCTTGATCGGATTCGCGCTCGACCAACAGATCACCGTCCAGCAGGCCTTCTCCGGCCCACTCAAGCTCAAGCAACGGCTCGGACACCTCGACGCGGCGAAGATCGCGGCCCTCGACCCCGACCGACTGAACGAGGTCTTCCGTGACAAGCCGGCGATCCATCGCTTCCCCGGAAGCATGGCGAAGCGCGTCCAGGAGCTGTGCGCGATCGTCGCGAACGAGTACGACGGGGACGCCGCCACCGTGTGGAGCGGAGCAACAGACAGCGCCGACCTCGAGGCCCGCATCCGAGACCTCCCAGGCTTCGGCGACATGAAGGTGATCGGGCTCGGTTCAACGCTCGCGAAGCGGCTCGGCGTGAAGGTTGCAGAGCCGCTCGTCCCCGATCGGATGTGCCTCGGCGATGTCGACTCTCCCGAGGCGCTCGACGCCTACCAGGCCGCCAAGCGTGCGAAGAAGGCCGCCGCACGGGCGGCTGCCACCACGTGATCGAGATCAGAACGCTCCGCGACGGCGGGCAGACGGCCGAGGAGATCGCGGACGCCCTCTTCGGCTTCCTCGAGAAGGCCACGGAGTCCCTCGACATTGCGATGTACGACATCCGCGTCCGTCAAGCGATCGAGCAGCGTGGTCGTGACGTTCTCCGCCGTGCGGTCGAGCGCGGGGTCAAGGTGCGGCTCGTCTACGAACTCGAAGAGGAAGGCCGCGACCCCCTCCCCGCCCCGCCGCACACCGACCCGGCGGCACTCGAAGCCGAGCCGTTCCCGACACACGGCGTGGCGACGACAACCGGCCTGATGCACCACAAGTACATCGTGCGCGATAAAAAGACCGTCTGGACCGGGTCGATGAACTGGACTGAGGACTCATGGACACGGCAGGAGAACGTGGTTGTCGTGATCGATTCGGAGCGGCTCGCCACCGCCTACACGCTCAACTTCGAAGAGTTGTGGAAGGCGCGCGACGTCGACTCGACCGGCAACGTCGAACCGCGGCCCATTGAGGTGGGCACTGCGATCGTCCGTCCGTGGTTCTGCCCCGGCCACGGGGAAGCGCTCGCACATCGCATCGCCAAGCACCTCGGAAAGGCGAAGCAGCGCATCCGCATTGCCTCTCCCGTGCTCACCTCCGGCCCGATCCTCGCGACGCTCGTTGAGATCGTCAACGAAGACCGCTGCGACGTCGCTGGCGTGGTCGATGACACACAGATCGACCAGGTGTTCTTCCAGTGGAAGACGAACGGCGTCAGCGAGTGGAAGATCCCGCTGCTTCACACGGTCCTGACGAAGGGCGACTTCTCGGGCAAGATCACGACGCCCTGGACGCCCGACTCGATCCACGACTTCATGCACGCCAAGGTCGCGGTTGCCGACGACACCTCGTTCATCGGGTCGTTCAACCTCTCGCGCTCGGGGGAGCGGAACGCCGAGAACGTCGTTGAGATCCACGACGCCGCGATCGCCGATCGGCTTGCCACCTTCATCGACGAGATCCGCGCGCGCTACCCGAAGGCGACCCCGCCAGACGTGCGGCACGGCTAAATGCGTTCCCCCACGCGGGCGATTCCGGTTTGGAGTCGTGGTGCGACAATGAGCAGGTGCGCATCACCGCTGGACGGCGACCGCCACGCGCTCCTCGTCGACCGGGACGCGTGCAAGCTCTACGAGCTCTATGCGCTTCGTCGCGACGATGCAGGCGCCTGGACGGCCGGCTCAGGTGCCATCTGGAACCTTCGCTCGAACCGGCTCCGCCCC
>JANNQQ010000009.1:0-3603 GCA_031400835.1 Actinomycetes bacterium
CCAACGCGCACCAGGACCCTCTCTTCGACGGGTGTTGACGGTCGGCTAGATCCGGAGAAATCGGAGCGTTGGGCTGCCGGTCGAGAAGTGGCGGCGGCTCACGTCGTCTCGTAGACCAACGTTCGACCGCGAAAGATGAAAGCCCAGGGGTCGCTTCCCTGAGCCTTCGTGTCGCGCGTGGACGCTGACGGGGGGGAAGGTGCCCCAAGGCGTACGGGCGGGTCAACTTCCATGAGCGCGGCCGTCGCGGTGAGCGCGTGGAGTTCGTCGGTGTTTTCGTGAGGGTTGCCTGTGCGGGCTGCGGGACGATCGTCTACTTCTGCCAGCCCCACTACCGTGGACAGATCTACTGCGGCGACGGCTGTCGAGGAGCTGCCGCGCGCGCGTCGAAGGCGAGTCATCAGCGGAGCTGGGAGGGTCGTCGAGACCATGCGGACCGCAACTTCGAGTACCGCCTGCGTCGGCGTGGGTCGATGGCGCAGGTGAAATTCGTGACGGAAACCCGTTCCAATAGCTTGGCCACCGATGCCTCGTCGTGCATGGGCGCCGACGCGTCCGCCTTCGCGATGGAGGCGCATGCCGTCGTCGCGGAAAGCACGGACGATGGAACGAATCAGAGTGACGATGCAGCCCCTGCCGCGCGAGACGCGGCTTCTCGTGATGGCGGGGAGTCACGAGGTGATGCGGGCGGTCTTGGGCCCAGCGACGGCGAGCCACCCTCGCGCTGCGGCGACGCTCCTCGAGGGGCTGTCCCTGTGGCACCAACAGGCGGTGTCTGTTGTCTTGTGTGTGGACGACGAGGCCAGTTCATCCGCGACGCTGATGCTCGACGACCTCGGGTTCGGCAAAAAGACGGTCCACTACGACGTCGAGGTCGCGCTCCGCGCCCCGCCTCGACGCGCGCGTCGATTTCGAGGCTTCGGCAATTTCGGTGATCTGCGCCAACTCTGCCTCGACGGGGTGACGTCATGACGATCGACCTCGCCAAGGAGCACGAGATTCGGCGACTCCACGACGTCGAGAAATGGAAGCGGGGAACGATCGTCGCCGAGCTCGGTGTGCACGCAGATGTCGTCGACCGGGTCCTCGACGGTGACGCCGCCGAGCGACTCGCGGCGGCCCCGAGGCCGAGCATGGTCGACCCCTACGACGCGTTCATCGACGAAACCCTGAAGACCCATCCACGCCTTCGCGCGACCCGGCTGTTCGACATGATCCAGCTGCGCGGCTACGAGGGCGGCATCTCGATCTTGCGTCGTCACGTGGCCGAGGTGCGGCCGGTTCCGCGCGGGGAGGTGTACCTCTCGACCGAGCGCCTCATCGGAGAGCAGGCACAGATCGACTGGGCCCACGTGGGTTCGCTCGCCGTCGCCGGGGGCATGCGTCCGCTCTGGGTCTTCGTCATGGTGCTCGCCTACTCGCGCGCGATGTGGGCTGAGCTCGTCTTCGACATGACGGTCGAATCTCTCCGCCGGTCGCTCGTGCGCGCCGTCATGTACTTCGGAGGCGTGACGCGGCAGTGGCTCTTCGATAATCCGAAGACCGTCGTGCTCGCGCGCCACGGTGACGCCGTGCGCTACCAACCAGGGCTCCTGGAGATCGCCGGTGCGCTTCGGGTCCAGCCGCGACTCTGCCGACCGCGGCGGCCCACGGACAAGGGGGGCGTCGAGCGCGCCAACCGCTACCTCCGTGACCGCTTCTTCGCGGCGCGCACGATCACGAGCATCCAAGACGGCAACCTGCAGCTACTCGCCTTCATCCGTGACATCGCGAACGTGCGCCCTCATCCTCGCTTCCGCGATCGCACGGTCGCCGAGGTCTTCGCGGAGGAGAAAGAGCGGCTTGTCGCACTGCCGGCGACGTTGCCGGAGACGGACCTCGTGGCGCCCGCCAACGTCGACACACAGGCCTTCGTCCGCCTCGGCACGAATCTCTACTCGGTGCCTTCACGCTACGCGCCTGGCGGGCTCACGCTCACACTCGTCGCGAGCGACACCGAGGTGCGCCTGCTCGACGGCGACGATGTCGTCAGCAAGCACGAGCGAAACTGGGGCAAGAACCAGCGCGTCGAAGATCCTGAGCACCGACGCGAGCTGCTCGAGCAAAAGCGAGCGGGCCGCCTCCCCAAGATGCGCGATCGACTCCTCGCTCAGGTCGCCGGCATAGATCCGCTCTACACCCGGTGGGTCGACGTCGGCCGCAACGTCGGTCTCATGACCGCGCGGACCGGAAAACTCCTCGATCTCTACGGAGCTGATGTGCTCGCAAAGGCCGTCGCGGATGTGCTCGCGAGCGGTCTGCATGATCCTGGCGCGCTCGCGCTCCGCTGCGAACAAGCGCGGCGCGCAGCAGGTGCGCCGATACCGGTGGCACTCGAGCTCGGGTCCCACGTGCCCGACCGCGACGTCACCGCTCACGATCTGAGCCAATACGACCGACCGAGGAACGCATCATGACCACCGATATCGCCGATGGGCTCCAGGGTATTGGCTTGTGCGCATCACGGGAGGCCATTGACGCCCTGCTCGCTCACGCGACCAAGAGCCGGCTGTCGCCGGTCCAAGTCGTCGAGGAGATCGTCCTCCTCGAGCGTCGCGAACGGGGCGCTCGCAACCTCGCGGCGCGGACGAAACGGGCCACCCTCGGAGCGATGAAGCCGCTCGATCGATTCGATTGGAGCTTCCCTCGCATCATCGACCGTCCTCTCTACGAACAACTCCTATCGCTCGGCTTCACGAAGCACGGACAGAACGTGCTTCTTCGCGGACCGAGCGGCGTCGGCAAGAGCACTCTCGCCCAGAACCTCGGTCAACGTGCGCTCGAGATGGGAAACTCGATCTCCTTCTCGACCGTGAACGCCGCGCTCGCCGACCTCCTAAAGCAAGAATCGCTTCCCGCGGTCGAGCGGCGCCTCAAGCGCTACACACGTCCGGACGTGCTCATCCTGGACGAGCTCGGATATCTCCCGTGCGACGCTCGCTCCGGCGATCTCCTCTACACCATCGTCAGTCGTCGCCACGAACGCGCCAGCACGATCATCACGACCAACCTCCCCTTCAAGGAATGGGGCACCGTCTTCCCCGGCGCCGCCTGCGTCGTAGCGCTCGTCGACCGATTCACCGAGCACTGCCACGTTCTCGACATCGACGGCGACTCCTGGCGCCAGCGGCCTCAGCCTGACCCTGCCTCGCCCACACCCGCCCCTCGAAGGAAGAAGAAGCGCCGAACCTGAGCCGACCAAGGGCGCCCAGCTGCGAGTAGCCGGGCGCCGTCTCCGCACCCGCCGGCTCCTAACGATCGGATTTCTACGGATTCTTGCGGTCGTTAACAGCTCCGCAGCGACACAGCCTCGCACGCCCAGTTCGTAACCGATGGAACCGACGCTGCGTGGTTGCGCGGGGTCGGCTACGTGGACACGAACCTATTTCAAACCGTCGAGCTTTGGACGTCTCCGCTCGCGACGAGCCCCGCGAACCTCGCTCCGAGAAAGCTCCTGACGCTGCCGATCACGGTCTTCGATCCGCCCTCGACCGGGATCGCAGGGCTGAGCATCGGTGACGGCTGGATCGCGGTCTGGCTGGGCCAGCAGGACGTCCGCCTCTA
>JANNQQ010000010.1:0-2089 GCA_031400835.1 Actinomycetes bacterium
CCTACCGGCTTCGGGCAGTCGGGTGACAAAGGCAGGGGAGATCGAGGTGCTCATTGCACCGAACCCGAGCCACCTCGAGGCGGTCGACCCGGTTGTCGAGGGGCGAGCACGCGCAGAACAGACCGATCGTTCGAGCGGCGCCGGGCTCCATGATCCCGCCGTCGCCCTGCCCGTCCTGATCCACGGAGACGCGTCGTTCGCAGGGCAGGGCGTCGTCGCCGAGACGCTGAATCTCCAGAGCCTCGACGGCTACGCCACCGGCGGCACCCTGCACCTGATCGCCAACAATCAAGTCGGGTACACGACCGACCCCGTTGAGAGCCGCTCGACCCGCTACTCGAGCGATCTCGCCAAGGGCTTCGACATCCCCATTGTCCACGTCAACGCAGACGATCCCGAGGCGGCGGTGAGCGCCATCCGGCTCGGCCTCGCCTACCGTTCGGAGTTCGGTCACGATTTCGTCATCGACCTGGTGGGCTATCGGCGCTTCGGTCATCAGGAGCAGGATGACCCCACGTATACCCAGCCGCTGATGGCCTCTCGGATCGAGGCGCAGCCGACGGTCCGCGAGCGCTACGCGGCGCGGCTCGTTGCCGATGGCGTCACGACGGATGACGGTGCCGCAACACTCGTCGAAGGCGTCACTGCGACACTCCGCGCTGCGCACGACCGGCTCAAGGCGGCGATCGAAGGGGCGCCTACGGTCGCACCGGAGCAGCCTCCCGCAGCCGCGATGGGAGATCTCGTCGACACCGGATACGACGCCGAGCGGCTGCGGGCGCTCAATAGCCAACTCCTCGACGTCCCAAGCGCCTTCTCGGTCAACCCCAAGCTCGCGCGCCAGCTCGAGCGGCGTCGGGAGACCATTGAGGATGGCGGGATCGACTGGGGGCAGGCCGAGGCGCTTGCGTTCGCCTCGCTTCTCGAGGAAGGCATCGCGATCCGGCTCTCGGGTCAGGACACCGAACGGGGAACCTTCGCCCATCGGCACCTCATGTTTCATGACCCGGGCACGGGGGAGACGTACGCGCCGATTCAACATCTCCCAGAGGCCAACGCATCGTTCGAGGTCTACAACTCGCCACTCTCCGAGTACGCGGCCGTTGGCTTCGAGTACGGCTACTCAGTCGCCGCCCCCGACGCGCTCGTGCTGTGGGAGGCGCAGTTCGGCGACTTCGCAAACGGCGCGCAGATCGTGATCGACCAGTTTCTGGTCGCGGGCCGGTCGAAGTGGGGGCAGACATCGAGACTCACCTTGCTCCTGCCGCACGGGTATGAGGGCAATGGGCCGGAGCACTCGAGCGCCCGGCTCGAACGGTTCCTCCAACTCGGTGCGCAGGACAACGTTCGTGTCGCCAACTGCACCACGGGCGCCCAGTACTTCCACCTTCTCCGCCGCCAGGCTCTCGACCCGGTGGCGCGCCCCTTGATCGTGATGACACCAAAGGGCTTGCTTCGCCTGAAGGCCGCCGGCTCGTACCTCCCGGAGCTCGCGGTCGGAGCCTTTCAGCCCGTGATCGACGATCCGTTCGCAGACCACGACGCGGTGCGCCGTCTCGCGCTCTGCTCAGGGAAGGTCTACTACGACATCGTCGGCCATGAGGCTCGGGCGGCTGCCCAGGACGTCGCGGTCGTTCGTGTCGAGCAGCTCTACCCGTTCCCCGTCGAGGCGATGGCTGCGGTTGTGGCGCGGTATCCGTCGCTGACGGAGATCGTGTGGGTCCAGGAGGAACCGCAGAACATGGGCGCGTGGCGCTCGCTGCGCCACCGCATGGATGAGGCAGCGCGCGCCGGGTCGTCGGTGGGTTCGGTCACCTACGTCGGGCGCACGTGGAAAGCGAGTCCGAGTGAGGGCTACCCGACAGCCCATCAGCGTGAGCAGGACCGCATCGTGCGCATGGCGCTCGGCGTCCCTGCGTAGCGGTCACCCTTTGCGGGTTGCCGTTTGAGCACGCCTCGCATTTTGCGTCGGTTGCAGGCCTTTCTGAGGCGGGTACAATTGGTCAATGGCATCTGAGCCCAGTACAGACTCCGCTGCGGAGCCCGAATCTGCGACGAGTCTCGATAACGACACGCCTTTCTCGCGTGC
>JANNQQ010000011.1:0-4324 GCA_031400835.1 Actinomycetes bacterium
CTCCTGCGTGACGCCTGTGATCTTGATGTCCATCTGGAGGGCAGTGATGCCATCCGTCGTGCCCGCGACCTTGAAGTCCATGTCGCCGAGGTGATCCTCGGCTCCCTGGATGTCCGTGAGGATGACGTAGTCGTCGCCCTCCTTCACGAGACCCATCGCGATGCCCGAGACCGGAGCCTTGATCGGAACACCGGCATCCATCAGCGACATCGACGATCCGCACACCGAGCCCATGGACGACGAGCCGTTCGACTCGAGCGTCTCCGAAACGAGGCGGAGCGTGTACGGGAAGTCCTCGAGCGACGGAATCACTGCCTCAAGCGCCCTCTGGGCAAGCGCGCCGTGACCGATATCGCGCCGCTTCGGGCCGCGCATGAAGCCTGTCTCCCCGACCGAGTAGGGCGGGAAGTTGTAGTGGTGGATGTAGCGACGCTCGGTTTCGGTCGACAGATCGTCGATCCGCTGCTGCTCCTTCGCAGTCCCGAGCGTGCAGAGCGTGAGGATCTGCGTCTGACCGCGTGTGAAGAGCGCCGAGCCGTGCGTCCGTGGTGAGACCGACACCTCGGTCGTGATCTGTCGAACCTCGTCGGTCGCGCGACCGTCAGGCCGACGCTTGTCGACCGCGATCTTCTTGCGGACGAGATCCTTGTAGATCGCGTCGGCGGCCTTCTTGACGTAACTCTTCGTCACGCTGTCGGCACCCTCGCCCTCGGCCCCTACCGGGAACGGGAACGCAAGACCATCGCTGATCTGCGAGAGAAGGATGTCACGCTTGCGCGACTTCAGCTCCTTCGAGTCCTGCTCGGCTTCCGTGAGCCCGCGAAGCTCGTTCGCAAACTGCTCGCGCACAGGGCCTTCAACCGCCGCGAGGCGCTGCTTCTCGAGCAACATCTCGAGACCGTTACGCACCTGAAGCTCGCGGACGATGTCGTCCTCCGTCGAGTCGAGCGTGATAGCCGGCGCAACCTGGCCGAGCAACTCGCCGACGATGCCCTCGGCGTCGCGGAGCCCAACCGCCTGGATCCGCTCCCACACCGCATGGCCATGCGTGCTTTCGAGCTCAGCGTTGAGCTCGACGTCGATCCATTTCGGCTTGCCAACCTCACGGGCAAGCTGATCGATCACGTCGCAGATCCGAATGATCTCCACATGGGCGAGCTCAAAGGCCTCGAGCATCGCCTCCTCTGGCACCTGATCGGCACCCGCCTCGATCATCGTCAGCGCACCGCGCGTTCCGACAACGATCAGGTCAAGCGTGCAATCGCCGTCCAGTTGCTCAAAGGTCGGGTTGACCACGAGCTCTCCGGCAACGAGCGCCACGCGTACTGCACCCACCGGCCCGAGGAACGGGAGCGGAGAGATCGCCAGCGCCGCCGAGGCACCATTGATCGCAAGGATGTCGTGCGGTACGACCATGTCGGCCGACAGCACGGTGCAGATGACCTGCACCTCGTTCTTGAAGCCCTTCGGCCACAGCGGCCGGATGGGACGGTCGATCATGCGTGCCGTGAGCGTCGCGGGCTCGGAGGCCGTGCCCACGCGCATGAAGAAACCGCCTGGGATCTTCCCGGCCGCGTACATCCGCTCTTCGACGTCTACCGTCAGCGGAAAGAAATCCGCGTCCGGCCGCGAGTACGTGCGACCCACCGCGGTCGCGAGAATCATGGTGTCGCCACTGCGAACGACGACTGCGCCGTCGGCCTGCTTGGCGAGCTTGCCCGTCTCGAACGTGATCTCGCGACCACCAATCTCAACGGCCACCGAGGCTTGTCGCCCGGTGCTGATCGTGCTCATCTGTCTCTTCCCTTCACTCTTCCGATATGGCGGACGGTGGAGGTTTGGTTCAGCCTCGCGGAGCTACCGCGCGACTCGACCAAACGTCCACCCCCCGTCCCGACCAGGAACTAACGGCGGAGGCCGAGTTCCTTGACGAGGGCCCGATAGCCCTCAAGATCCTTACGCTGCAGGTAGTTGAGGAAACGGCGACGGCGTCCTACGAGCTTGAGCAGACCAAGACGAGAGAAATGGTCTTTTGGGTGTGTCCTCAGGTGCTCGGTCAGATCGTTGATGCGTTGCGTCAGCATCGCGACCTGCACCTCGGTCGAACCGGTGTCCTGCCCATTCGCGCCGTGCTTGTCGATCAACTCCTGCTTGACTTCCTTAGCGAGAGCCATGTGAAACCCCTCTCATTGACTGCGTCTCCCGAACCCCCGCCGACGTGAAGGAAGAACACGCCAGGCCGAGGATGGGTCTGCTTGAAAGGTAGCAGCGGCCCTGGTGGAATCGGAAAGCACCTTTCTCTGACACGAAAGCCCCTAGGGGCGCGATGCTTCCCTCGTCGCAGCCACGTCCATTGCGATCTGGTCGACGAGCGCCTGCTCGGTCTCGAAGATGCGCTCATCACGGAGTCGCGCCCAGAGCTCTACCACGAGGCGCTTGCCGTACAGATCGCCCTGGAAATCCAGGAGGTACGGCTCAATCCGCCGCTCGGTCCCACCGTAATGCGGATTCGTGCCGATCGACACGGCTGCACGGTGATCCAGGGCACTGCCCGCGTAGATCCCATAGCCAGGACAGACAAGTTCGGGGCCCATTGCGATGTTTGCGGTCGGATACCCGAGCGTCCCACCCCGCTGGTCGCCTGCAACGACCAGACCGTCGAGCTCGTAAGGACGGCCCAACATCACTGCAGCTTCGGCCAGCTGGCACGTTCGCACCGCCTCCCGCACCGCACTCGATGAGACGCCGGCGATCGACGCAACGTCGAGAATTTCGAACCCCATCCGGGAGAGCAGCTCGAGGTCACCCATGCGGCGTCGACCGAAGCGGAAGTCTGGCCCTGCAGCTATCGCCTCGACGCCGATTGCACGGAGATAGGTCTCTGCAAACTCTTCCGGTTCAAGCCGTTGTAGCTCGGGAGTGAAATGGGCGACGAGTGTTGCAGCCACGCCAGCCTCAGCGAGCAACTCCAGTCGCCGCTCAAGCGTCGATACGAGCTCGACGCGGTTGCCCATCGCAATGCGTGGATGCGGGTCAAACGTGATCACGGTCGGCTCAAGCCCAGAATCGAATACCGAACGGAGAACCGAGAGATGCCCACGATGAACGCCGTCGAACGTGCCAATTGCGACTGCCCGAGGCTGTCGGTCGAGTTGAGATGGGGCGTGAGCGATCTTCATAGCACCGGCGTTGTCCAGCCTGCCAGACGGGGGAGCACGTCGGCCAGGTCGACCACGGTGTGGGCGTCTGCCTCGTCAACCGCGAACGGCCCGATGTGCGTCCGTCGGAGGTCGACACAGTGGCCACCAAGGGCATCGGCGATCGAGCGGACGTACGTCCCAGAACCGACATGAAGCTCAAGCGTGAGCAGCGGCCCCTCACAGCGCACAGCGTCGAGAGAGTGGACGTGCATGACGCGCATCGGCATCTCGACCTCCACCCCACGCCGATGCAAGCTGTAGGCGCGCTCCCCGTCTATCTTCACGGCTGACGCCGCAGGGATCGGGAGCTCTACCGCACCGCGGAGCCCGTCGAGCGCCGCATCGAGCTCGGCTCCGCCGACGGGATCGTGCGGCTCCCCCAGGTCGCCCTCACGGTCGCCCGTCGTCGTCCGGCGGCTGAGATCGACCGTCGTCGAATACCGCTTATCGAGCTTCATGAAGCGATCCTGAAGAGTCGTAGCCCGGCCGGAGAGCAAGATCAGAAGCCCGGTCGCGAACGGGTCGAGCGTCCCCGAGTGCCCTGTCTTGGCTCCGGTACGGCGACGAACATCTGCCACCATGGCGAACGACGAGGGTCCTGCAGGCTTGTCAACAAGGACGACCCCTGTTGGGTCGAGCGCCTTCGGGATGGCCATCTAGAGATTGCGGGCTTCGCGATACGCCTGGAGGACGAACTCCTTCACCGCGTCAACCTCAAGATCGCTCGAGAAGCCGGCGGCCTGTCGATGCCCTCCTCCCGACGACTGACGCGCAATCGCCGAGACATCGAGGTCGTCTACCGATGTCCGTAGGGATGCCTTGCACTTCGCCCCGGCGCCTGGCGCAAGTTCGCGGATCAGGCAGGCGAGCTCGTTTCCCTCGACCGCGCGCAGGGAGTCGATGATCCCCTCGGAAAACGGCTCGTCCGCCTCCGCCTTCGCAAAATCGTCGCGGGTGAGGTACGAGATGACAACGCGCCCGTTCTCGTGCGTTGAGGCATTCGCAATCGCCCGCCCAAGAAGGACGAGCTTGGGAAACTCGACCGACTCGAACACCTGTTGGAAGATGCGCGACACGTCGGCGCCTGCATCCACCAGGTCTGCGGCGAGCCGTAGAGCCTTCGC
>JANNQQ010000012.1:0-11383 GCA_031400835.1 Actinomycetes bacterium
AGCGGTTCTTCGACCGCCACGAGATCCCCAATCGTCTCTCCGCCCGGGAGCCGGACAACAGCTGCCCTTCGTGCACCGTGAGGATTCGTGGTCACACAACGGAGCCTAGCCCGATGGCAGCGAAGGACGTTCCGGAATCCAACGGTGACGTCGACCTTCTGGTCGGTCGCGCAGAAGCCCGTACGTCAGTTCGAGCTACGCGCCGAAGCGAGGAACTCGAGAAACGCCATCTTGCCGTCCGTCTGTCCCACACCGGTCACGACCTTGTCCATCCCGCCACCCATCGACTGGAGCTTGAAGGACCGATCCGGTGTCTCAAAGCGGATGTCGCCGAAGTCCGAGGTGACGAACTGCTTCAGACCGGCGCCGTAGCCGTCAACCGACGACTTGGTGATGTCCGCGCGCGTGATCGAGAGGGGGGCGTCTTTCGCCTGCCACTTTCGGTCGACGGACACCAGCAACAGTCGGTCCGGCGTGGTGCCGATGACCCAGCCCTTGTAGGAGAACGACGACTTCTCGGTAGCGTGGCACACACCCACAAGCTCCTCCTCGGAAGCAAGATGCGGCGTGACAACCTCTCGAAGGATTCGATCGAACTCTTCGTGCTTGCCGGAGAGCAGACCCACGCTGGTCTACTCGACGGTGACGGTCTTGGCGAGGTTGCGCGGTTGATCGACGTTGAGGCCGCGCAACCGCGCGATGCGGTACGCGAGGAGCTGCAACGGGACAACCGCGAGAATCGCCTGGAGAAAGGCGGGCGAGTCGGGGACGTAGATCACGTCGTCGGCGTGGTGCTGAATATCCTCATTGCCGTCGGTCGCAATCGCGATGACGTACGCGCCGCGCGCACGGACCTCCTGGATGTTCGAGACGATCTTGTCGTACACGTGGATGCGGGTCGCAACGACGACGACGGGGGTGTTCTCGTCGAGCAGCGCGATCGGGCCGTGCTTCATCTCGCCCGCCGAGTACGCCTCGGTGGGAATGTACGAGATCTCCTTCAGCTTGAGCGCCCCCTCAAGTGCAACGGGCAGCCCGATGTGACGACCGAGGTAGAGGAAGAACGGTGCGCTGTGGTAGCGCTGGGCGATCTCCTCGATCGGGTGGTCGCCGTCGAGGAAGTACTGGATCTTCTCCGGAAGAGCGTAGAGCGCGTCAAGGATGAACGTGAGCTCCTCCTCGGGCAACGTCTGTCGTACCTGAGCGAGCTTGAGTGCAACGAGAAACAGCAGCGAGACCTGGGCGGTGAACGTCTTCGACGCGGCGACCGCCATCTCGACGCCGCAACGCGTATAGAGAACCGAGTCGACCTCACGGGTTATCTGCGAGCCCATCATGTTGGTGATCGCGACCGTGTGGGCACCCATCTCGCGCGCTAGCTTCATAGCCTCGATCGTGTCGCGCGTCTCACCCGACTGCGAGATCCCGATCACGAGTGTGTCCTTGTCGAGCACCGGATTGCGGTAGATCCATTCGGAGGCAATGTCGTGCTCGACGGGAACGCGCGCCCACTCTTCGATCGCATATCGGGCAGCGACCCCGGCGTGGTAGGCGGTGCCGGCCGCGAGAATGACGATCCGGCGCAGCTGGCGCAACGTTTCGTCGTCAACCCCAAGCCCCTCGAGCTCGAGCCGACCGTGCCTGACCCGGTCACCGATCGTGTCGGCGACGGCCTGGGGCTGCTCATTGATCTCCTTGAGCATGAACGTCTCGTACCCGTTCTTCTCTGCACCCTCATCATCCCAGTCGAGCTCGATGATCTCGCGCTCGACAGGTGTGCCATCGCACGCGAGGAAGAATTGCGAACCACTCGGCTCGACGAGAACAAGGTCTCCGTCTTCCGGGAACTGCACCATCCGCGTGTCGCGGAGGAACGCCGCCGCGTTCGATGCGAGGAACGTCTCGCCATGGGCAAGCCCAACGACCATCGGGCAGCCGAGACGGGCGCCAACCAGCTGACCCGGATGATCCTCGTGGATCACCACGAACGCGAAATGGCCTTCGAGCTCGGCGTAGACCGTCCTGACCGCCTCAAGGAGATCGCCCTCGTAGGCGTCCTCGAGTAGATGGGTCACGGTCTCTGCGTCCGTTTCAGATGTGAAGACATGACCAGCCTGAAGCAGCCGCTCGCGCAACTCGCGGTAGTTCTCGACGATCCCGTTGAGGACGATCGCAATGCCGCCGGCCTCGGCCGCAAGAGGATGGGCGTTTGCCTCTGTCACTCCACCGTGCGTTGCCCAGCGCGTGTGCCCAAGCCCCGTCGTGGCGAGAGAAATCGTGTCAGCGGCTACCCGCTCGAGGTTCTGAAGAACGCCGACCGCGCGCTTGTACGTGAGTCCGTCATCGTCGAGGAGCGCGATCCCGGAGGAGTCATAACCCCGATACTCAAGGCGCTTTAGGCCGTGGAGGAGCAACGGCTTGCACTCGCGACTTCCGACATATCCGATGATCCCGCACATCTGTGGCCTCCTGTCTCCGCGGCGCCCTATTGGGTCACCGAGCCCCGAGACGCGCAGCCCTACGCCGCGCCAAGCTCCTGCCGTACGAGGTCAGCGATCCTACCACAGAGCGCGTCGGCGTCTGCCTGATGCTCAGATTCGGCCAACACCCGCACGACGGGCTCGGTCCCTGAGGGACGCACAAGCACGCGACCATTGCCAGCGAGCTCGGCGTTGAGCAGCGCAACGACGGCTGCGATCTGTGGGGGCACCTCGCGGCGCGTGACGCGGATGCTCTCGAGTCTTTGCGCGAAGCGCGGCATGACGGCGGCCGCCTCGGCCAGGGTACGGCCGGCGAGCGAGCGACAGAGTACGAGCGCCGCCGCTAGACCATCTCCCGTGACGTGACCGTCGAGCACGATGACGTGCCCGGACTGCTCGCCACCGACTACACCTCCCTCGCGGCGAAGGGCCTCTAGGACGTACCTGTCGCCCACATCTGTCGTGAGCACACGCACTCCCCTCTCTGCCATGAGCTTGTGGAAGCCGAGGTTCGTCATTGAGGTGACCGCGACGACGTCAACGCCAAGCGCCAGGGCGCAGATCGCGATGATCTGATCGCCATCGACGGGGATGCCGCGGGCGTCGACGGCCAGCATTCGATCGCCATCGCCATCGAATGCGACCCCGAAGTCGTACGTTCCGCGCTGCACGGTCTTGGACAGCAACCCCAGGTCGGTCGCGCCGCAGCCGGCATTGATATTCGTGCCGTCGGGTGTGGTCGCGATGGCGGTCACCTGGGCGCCAAGCCTCTCGAGTACTCCCGGAGCGATACCCGAGAAGGCTCCGTTCGCGCAGTCGACGACGATCCGCAGGCCGGCGAGGTCAGATCCGAAGTGATCGACGATGTGCTCGACGTATCCCGCGACCGCATCCTCGGCAAGCTCGACCGCACCACCGCCCGGCCCCTGCTCGTCGAGGAGTGCCTCGATCTCAAGCTCCATGGTGTCGTTGAGCTTGTGCCCCTCGCGGTCGAAGACCTTGACGCCGTTGTACTCGGGCGGGTTGTGCGACGCGGAAAGCACCAGACCGAGGTCTTGCGCCAGGAGCGCGACAGCGGGAGTCGGAAGGACACCGCCGAGCACCGCTGTCCCCCCGGCCGAGACGATGCCGCGCGTGAGCGCTGCTTCGAGCTCGGGTCCCGAGCCGCGGGTGTCGCGGCCGACGAGGACGCGACCACGACCACTCCACAGCGTGGCCGCCCGGCCAAGACGCTCGACGAGATCGGGGGTTATCGTCTCACCGACGATCCCACGGACTCCGTCGGTACCGAAATACAGGCGGTTCCTGTCTGACGCGGAAGGCGCAGAATCCTCGGCGTTCGGTGCTTTGGAGTCAGCCATTTTGCTCAGCCACGCAGAACACGCACCACGGAAGACACCTTCGGCCACCAATCACTTTTCGTAGGAAAAGTGTTAGCGCTTCGAGAACTGCGGCGCCTTGCGCGCCTTGTGCAGGCCGGCCTTCTTGCGCTCGACCTTACGGGCGTCGCGCGTCAGGAAACCCTGCCGCTTGAGCGGGATGCGCAGCTCCGGATCGGCCTCGACAAGCGCCCGAGCAATACCGTGCCGAATCGCACCGGCTTGTCCACTGATGCCGCCTCCGTGCACGCGCACACGCAGGTCGTAGGTGCCCTGAGCCTCGGCAACGCCCAGCGGCGAAAGCACCGTGGTGCGATGGGTTGCCCGTGGGAAATACTCCTCGATCACTCTGCCGTTGATCCACGTCTTTCCGTCCCCCGGACGCAGAATGACGCGCGCAACAGACGTCTTGCGCTTTCCGGTTCCGAAGTATTGGGCAAGTTGAGACATGGGGCGCGCTCCTAGAGTGAGAGCTGTTTCGGTTGCTGGGCGAGATGTGGGTGTTCCGGGCCAGCGTAGACCTTCAGCTTGTTGATCTGGACCGACGCAAGCTTGTTCTTCGGAAGCATGCCCTTGACGGACTTGCGGATGACCTCGGTGGGACGGCGCTGGAGCTGCTCGCGCAGCGTCCGCTCCTTGAGCCCTCCGGGATACCCCGTGTGCCACCGCACCATCTTGTCGTCGAGCTTCTTTCCGGTGACGCGAATCTTCTCGGCGTTCACGACGATCACAAAGTCGCCCGTATCGACGTGCGGGGTGTACTGGGGCTTGGTCTTGCCGCGAAGCGTGTCGGCGATACGCGTAGAAAGACGACCGAGGGTCTGCCCCTCGGCGTCCACGACGTACCAGTCGCGCTGGATCTCGCCCGGCTTTGCGGTGTAAGTGGTCATTGCGTCAGAAGAACGCAGTCAGTTGACCGCGCGGCGAGGGAGTGTAGCACCGGACGGGTGTAGGAGCCGGGCGGCGCAGACGCCGATCGAAGCCAGTGCTACTCTCGAAGAGGCCGAGCCGCCAGGGGTTTCCCCCGCTCCTCGGTGAACCAGGGTGAACGCCCGGTCGACCAGGGTCGGAATCCAGTGATTCGGCGGCGTCGGGGTGCATGGCCCGAAGCATCCAGCGAGAGGAATGAATCTGTATGGCAACCAAGCGGCAGACGACGATGGCGAAGCTCGCACGCGAGCAGTCGGTCAGAGAGAAGCGCGTACGCAAGCAGAAGCGCAAGGACGAGCGCCGTGCTGCTGCCGCTCTCGGATTGACGATTGACGGCGAGCCGCTCGACGGCATCGCGGTTGAGCCAGGCGACGAGATCGACAGCGAGCTGGCTGACGCCGACGGCGTCGAGGCCGTCGCCGCCGCGCCTTCGGAGTAACCGGCCCCAGGCGGGGCGTGTCCTTCCCTACAGCGTCTGCCAGCGCGGGATACCTGCGCGGACATGCTCTCCGGCTCGCGCCCAGGTTTCGTAGTGCCCCTCGGCGAGGAGCCGTGCGTACGGCGCCACCCCCAACGCGCCGAGGTCGCGAATGCGGCCCGCCTCGTGGCTGCAGCGTTCTCCGGCGACATCGAGAACGTCGGCCGGGATCAACGCCACCCCGTAGGCCTCGCAGAACACTCCGATTCGCCTTCGGATGTCGCTGTCCGCAATCGCCGCCTCGGGCATCAGCGATACGAACCCGAGGAGCGCCCAGGCGAGATCCCACGAGCGCCGACCCGGCGCTGCGAGGTCCCAGTCGATAAACGTCCAGCCTCCATCCCGCCCGTAGACAAGGTTCCACGGTGCAAGATCGTTATGGCAAATGAGCTCAGGTGGGCCGACGGGGTCAGCGCCGTTCTCACCCCAGGCATACGGGCCATCAAGCGGAAAGTCGGCGACCGCGTCGTGGTAGGTACGGATGACCCGCGCGATCTCCGCGAGCGCACCATCGCTTGCGGTGAGCGAGTCGTGGCTGGGGTGCACGACCAGCCCCTCGATGAAGCTCAGGCTTTCTCGGCCCTGTTCGTCGATCCCAATGACCCGGGGAGCGTGCGTGAAGCTACGGCTCTCGAGATGCCGGAGGAGCGCGTGGACCGACGGCGTCCACGGCCCCGTAGGACGCCTGACGGTCGAGCCCACTTTGACGACACCGACGTGGGAGTTCCCACCCTCAAGCGGCTCCTCCTGGGGATCATCGTTGGTCGTCATGGTCGGCAAGCGGCGGTCATCTCTATCGGCCCGTCGGAGGGCGCGCGTCGCGACTGGCTTCGGTAGTCTCTCGTAAGCCAACACGGGGAGCTCGGGACAACCGGGCTGAGAGGGCGGACACGTGCGCCGCCGACCCGCACAACCTGATCTGGGTAATGCCAGCGGAGGAATGCGTTGCAGGGTGGGACACAACAGTTCGTCGTCGTCGCCGCAGGTGATGGGCCTCCGATCGACGTGCCCGAGGGAGCATTCGTGATCGCCGCGGACGGTGGGCTTGAGCGAGCTCTCTCGCTCGGTCTTGAGGTAGCCGTCGCGATCGGAGACTTCGACTCGGCCGCGGCCGAGTCGGTACGCGCGGCCGAACAGCGTGGAACGCGGATCGTGCGGCACCCGACCGCCAAGGACGCAACCGATCTCGAGCTGGCACTCGATGAGGCGGTGTCGTTGGGCGCGGAGCGGCTGCTCGTCATCGCAAGCGATGGAGGGCGTCTCGACCACCTTCTGGGCGTCCTCCTTCTTCTCGGGGCCGAGAGCTACCGCGAGCTCGAGGTCGAAGCGGTCATTGGTGAGGCAGCGGTTTCGGTGGTTCGGGGCTCGAGAACCGTCACAGGGACCCGCGGAGACCTCCTCACCCTCCTCCCGCTCCATGGTGCAGCGCACGGTGTGGAGACAACGGGACTCGACTATCCGCTGAGGAACGAGACGCTCGAGTGCGGATCGACCCGTGGTATCTCGAACATCTTCACGACGACGGAGGCGACCATCACTGTCGCGAGCGGCGTGCTGATGGCAATCCGCCCGGGAGACGCGACGTGAGACCGCTTGCAACGATCAGTTGCAAGCTCGGCGCTCGCCGCTCGCGGAGGGCACTTCTTGCCCTCGCCGTCGGCGCCGTGACGTTCGTGGCTGCCGTCGTGGCTGGGTGCGGATCGAACGAGGCGGCGCCGACAGAGGTCGTCCTCGTGACCCACGACTCGTTCGCCGTCTCGAAGGACGTGATCAACGCTTTCGAGGCCGAGAGCGGGCTGACGTTGCGGATCCTTCAGGGCGGTGACGCGGGCGAGGTGCTGAACAAGGCTCTACTCTCGGCGGGCAACCCTCAGGGTGACGTGCTGTTTGGTCTCGATGACAACGTCCTCTCGCGCGCACTGGCAGATGACCTGCTCGAGTCGTACGAGTCCGAGGAGCTCGAACGCGTTGCCGATCCGTACCTACCCTCGGATGCCCGCGTCACGCCCATCGACCACGGTGAGGTGTGCCTCAACATCGACCGCGCCTGGTTCGCGGAGGCCGGGGTCGCACCGCCACAGACGCTTGCCGACCTCACCCTCCCCCGCTACCGCGATCTGCTCGTTGTCGAGAACGCGGCCACCTCAACCCCGGGTCTTGCCTTCCTCCTCGCGACGATCGCCCGGTATGGCGAAGCTGGCTGGGAGGGGTACTGGCGCGAACTACGCGCCAACGGTGTGCGTGTTGTCGATGGTTGGGAGGAGGCATACACGCAGGAGTTCTCCGGGGCTGCAGGTAGCCCCGGAAAGCGGCCGATCGTGGTGTCGTACGCCACGTCGCCCGCGGTCGAGGTGATCTTTGCGAGCACGCCGCCGGCCGAGGCGCCAACCTTCGCGGTCGAGGATGGGTGCTTCCGGCAGGTCGAATATGCAGGCGTCCTCAACGGCGCACCAAACCCCGAGGGCGCGAGGATGCTCATCGACTTCATGTTGAGCGAGGCCTTCCAGAGCGACGTTCCTGGGTCGATGTTTGTCTACCCGGTGCTGGATGGAATCGCCCTACCGGAGGCCTTCACGAAGTACGCGCTCGTTCCGCGCGAGCCGTTGTCGATCCCCGCGGCTGAGATCGAGTCGCAGCGGGATACGTGGGTCGACACGTGGACAGAGATCGTCGTGCGGTAGGCGGCGCATGAGCCGCCGCGCCCTCCTCGCATTTCCCCTCGCGTTCCTCGCGCTCTTCTTCGCGTGGCCGCTCGCCGCGATACTTGAACGAAGCCTCATCGACGGTGGGTCGCTCGACCTCCCGTTCGACGTGTTCTCACGTCGCTCGACCCTCGAGATCGCGTGGTTCACCGCGTGGCAGGCCGCGCTCTCGACGGCGCTGACGATGGTGGCAGGACTCCCACTCGCATGGGCCCTCTCGCGCGGGTCATTCCGTGGCAGGTCGCTGATCGAGGCGCTTGTCCTCGTCCCGTTTGTGCTCCCCACCGTGGTCGTGGCTACCGCATTCATCGCTCTCCTCCCGAATGGGATCGAGCGCTCCGTGTGGGCGATCCTGCTCGCACACGTGTTCTTCAACGTCGCGATCGTCGTGCGGGTCGTGGGAACGGCCTGGGCCGCACTCGACGAGCGGCTCAGTGAGGCCGCGCGGATGCTCGGCGCGCCTCTCGCGACCCGAGCTCGCACAATCACGCTGCCGCTCCTCGGCCCCTCACTCGCAGCTGCGGCAGCAATCGTCTTCCTCTTCTGCTTCACCTCGCTTGGAGTGATCGTCGTGCTCGGAGGACCGCGGTTTGCAACTCTCGAGTCGGAGATCTACACGCAGGCCGTGCGACTGTTCGACCTCCGTACGGCGGCCGCCCTGGCCTTGCTCCAACTCGCCGCGGTGGCGCTTGTCACGTGCGTTGTCGGGATACTCGAGCGTCGCGTGGGGTCGAGATCTTCGTGGAGCGGCACGCAGCGTCGGCTCTCAGCACGCGATCGGCCTCGGGTCGCTCTGGTCGCCTCGGGATCGTTGTTCCTGCTGGCCCTTGCCCCGGCAGCTCTCGTCTGGAGGTCGCTCTCGGTGGGCGGAACTGTGGGCTTCGACCATTTCGCTGCGCTCGCCGACGAGACGCCGGCCCTCCTCGTTGCCCCATGGCATGCAGTGATCAACTCACTCGTCTATGCCTCTGCGGCAACCGTGATCGCTCTCGGTTTAGGGATCCCTGCGGCGATCGCAATCGCGCGGGGCGCACGTGCTCTCGATCTCCTCATGATGTTGCCGCTGGGCGCCTCGGCCGCGATGCTTGGGTTTGGGTTCCTTCTTGCGTTCGACCAACCACCGCTCGACCTCCGCAGCTCACGCGCGATCGTCCCGATCGCGCAGGCGCTCGTCGCGCTCCCGTTCGTGATCCGCGCTCTCACGCCAGCGATGCGTGGCCTTGACCGGCGCCTTCACGAGGCGGCAGCAGTACTCGGAGCATCGCCCGCGAGGATCCGCAGCACGATCGACCTGCCGCTTCTCGCGCGCCCGCTCGCCGTCGCGGCCGGACTCGCATTCGCGATCGCACTTGGTGAATTCGGAGCAACGGTGTTCCTCGTCCAAGCGGACACGCCGACATTGCCCGTCGCGGCGTTCCGCTTTCTCGGACGGCCCGGCGCAGAGAACGTCGGTACGGCAACGGCACTATGCGTCGTCCTGATGGCGCTTGTCGTCCTCGTCGCACTCGTGAGTGAGCGCGGCCTCGTCAGGCGGCCTGCACGGTGACGCTCGCTCTCCGGAGTATCGATGTTCAGATCGAGGGTTCGCCGATCCTTCGGGATGTTTCGGTCGAGCTCGCGACGGGTACATCACTGGCCGTGCTTGGGCCAAGCGGCTCGGGGAAGTCAACGCTGCTGCGGGCGGTCGCCGGGCTTCAGCCACCAACGCGCGGCACGGTTGCGATCGACGGCATCGACGTCACCGACGTCCCCGCCCATCGGCGCGGGATCGGGCTCGTGTTTCAGGACGGAGCACTCTTCCCCCACCGCGATGTGGGCAGGAACGTTGGCTACGGCCTTGAGGTATCCGGGTACACGCGTCGCGATATCGAGGCCCGTGTGGCGGAGGTTCTCGATCTCGTCGGGCTACCCGGGTTTTCGCGCCGGTCAGTTGCGACGCTCTCAGGCGGCGAGGCGCAACGTGTCGGGTTGGCGCGGGCGCTTGCGCCTGCGCCGCGCATCCTGCTCCTTGACGAGCCTCTGGGCTCGCTCGACGGCCCGCTCCGCGAGCGGCTAAAGGACGAGCTCTGTGACCTCTTCAGGCGCCTCAAGCTGACGGTGATGCATGTCACCCACGACGTCACCGAGGGGTTCGCGATCGGTGCGCGCGTCGCGATCATGCGAGAGGGGACAATCGCTCAGATCGACACGCCGCACGGGCTCTGGACGCGACCTGCGGATGACTGGGTCGCGACGTTCCTCGGGATGCGCAACATCTTCCGCACGGAAGCCACGGCGACCGTGATCCGGCCGGAGTCGGTGCGGATCACCCCCGGGACGGGGGCCTGTGTTCTCCGTGTCGAGCCCCACGGCGCGACAGCGACGGTACGGGTTCGGCGTGGGGATGGCAGCGAGCTCGAGGCGCTCGTAACCGGCTCAGACGTCCCTGCACAAGGAGCAGAGGTCGAAGTGAGTGTCGATGCGTGTGGCGTCTTCGAGGTGCCTGTCTGGAACGGCGGAACCGCCGGGCGCACGGAGAGCCACTAACTCCGAGCGCGCCCGGCGGCGCGCCCCTTACGTGGTCAAGGTCGGATGCGTCGACGTCGCATGCTCGACGCCCTATTCCTCGTCGTCGTCCTCCGACCAGTCGTCGTCATCGTCATCGGTCTCGAGATCGTCGAGCTTCGCGTCCTCGTCATCGTCAGCGGGGGCGTCGTCATCATCGACATTCCCGGTCTCCCAGTCGCTCACGGTCCCCTCCCTCAAGAGTCGCAGTTCAAGATGCCCAAACCGTAGATCAAGACCCTGTCGTCGCGACGCGTTACTCCCACTCGATCGTCGCGGGTGGCTTTGAAGAGAGGTCGAGCGCGACGCGGTTGACGTCGCGAACCTCGTTGATAATGCGCGCGCTGATCGTCGCGAGAAGCTCATAGGGCAGGCGTGCCCAGTCGGCGGTCATCGCGTCCTCCGACGTCACCGCGCGGATCACGATCGGATACGCGTAGGTGCGCTCATCTCCCTGAACACCAACCGATCGGATCGCGGGCAGGACGGCGAAGCACTGCCAGAGCTCGGAGTAGAGCCCCGCACGACGGATCTCCTCGAGGAGGATCGAGTCCGCAGAGCGAAGGATCGCGAGACGCTCCTCGGTGACGTCACCGATGATGCGGATCGCGAGCCCTGGCCCCGGGAATGGGTGGCGCCAGACCATTCGCTCGGGCAGCCCCAGCTCGGCGCCCACCCGGCGGACCTCATCCTTGAAGAGCATGCGCAACGGCTCAACGAGCTCCATCTTCATATCCGCGGGCAGACCTCCAACGTTGTGGTGCGACTTGATCTTTGCGGCAACTCCGACCTCGCCACCCGACTCGATGACGTCGGAGTAGAGCGTCCCCTGCACCAGGAACCGCACATCACCAAGGGCTCGTGCCTCCT
>JANNQQ010000013.1:0-7645 GCA_031400835.1 Actinomycetes bacterium
GCCGCGAACGAGTGTGCGAAGTAGACGTCCTCTCCTTCGAGGTCAGCGAGGATCGCCGAGGGTCGGGGGAGTACGAGGCTGTTCCACCCCATGTGCGGAACGCGACGGGCAGTCAATCGCCGTACAGGCCCCGCAAGGAGACCGAGACCGGATCCGCCTTCGTCGCTCTCCTCGAACAGGAGCTGCATCCCGACGCAGATGCCTGCGATCGGACGACCCCGCACCGCCCGCTCGCGCAACGCCTCATCGAGACCGGTACGCCGCAGACCGGCTGCTGCGCTCTCGACGTGGCCGACCCCTGCGATCAGTGCCAGCGGTGCCTCGCGCACAATCGCAGGATCCACCGTCACCTCCGGCTGGGCTCCGGCACGCGAGAGCGCGGAACAGAGGCTGCGGAGATTGCCAGCGCCGTAGTCGGCGAGCACGACCTTCACGCAAGACCCTTGGTGGAGCGGATTCCGTCCGCGGTGAGGGCGACCGCCTGGCGGAGGGCCTGGCCAAGCGCCTTGAACGCAGCCTCGGCGATGTGGTGGTCGTCGGCGCCCGACGCCTCCACGTGCACGGTGCAACCGGCCTCCATCGCGAAGCGCTCGAGCGCGTGACCGAGAAGCGACACAGCGAGCGTTCCTACCCGCTCGCCACCGAACCGCAGGTCGATCTCCGCGTGCGCGCGACGCACGAGGTCAACAGCGGCGATCGCGCGGGACTCGTCCATCGGGAGGAACGATGAGCCGTAGCGTGTGACACCCTCGCGCGTCCCAAGTGCTTGCGACAACGCGGTTCCCAGCGAAGCGAGGACGTCCTCGACCGTGTGGTGCGCGTCGACGTCGAGATCCCCTCCCGCCTCGATCTCGAGGTCAAACCCGGCGTGGAACGAGAGCAGTGTCAGGAGATGGTCGAGAAAGCCGATGCCGGTCGCGACGCGAACGCGACCTGTCCCGTCGAGGGTCAGCGTGAGCCGAAGGGCCGTCTCCGTCGTCGTGCGGATCACGATCGCCTCGCGACCCGGGGCTGGCCCCGGTCGAGCGGCGAGCGCACGAAGGAGGACATCGTTCTCGGCCGGTCGCCGCACGGTCACGCGGATTGCGTCCGGGAACGCGCGCACGATGAGACCCTGCTCCTCAAGGCGCTCGGCGAGCGGCTCGGACGAGCGGACGAGCACGTAGTTCGCAGCAACAGGTGGGCAGTCGTACCCGGCGTCTATGAGCGCTACACGCATCCGTTCGCGCTCGAGAATCGTGTCCTCAACATCACCGAGACGCGGATTGCGTAAAGCAGCTGCAGCGATCCGGGCAGCGGGAGTCGCAATCGGCGCGGGCGCACGGCGCTCGGTGAGCAAAGCGGCGGTGTCGACATGTGCAAGCGCGTATCCAACGCGAAGCCCGGCAAGACCGAACGCCTTCGCGAGCGTGCGGATCACGACGAGGTTCGGCAGCTCGTCAACCCATGGAGCCGCAGATCGCGCACCGAATTCGAGGTACGCCTCATCGCAGACGACGATGGTGCTGGGCAGGCTTCGGGCGAGCTCCGCGACCTCCTCCGGCTCGACGAACGTTCCGGTCGGATTGTTCGGGTTGCAGACCCACCGGACGTCGGCAGGCGCCTCTGCGTCAACGATGCGCGCGCGGTGAAGCTGCGTGGCGATCCGATAGAGGGGGTAGGTCGGCGTTGCAATGGCGGAGGTCTTCCCCTCACCGAGAAACACCGTGGCAACCAGCAAGATGAGGTCGTCAGCGCCGGCGCCAACCACGACGTTCTCTGCGGCGAGGCCGGCGTACGACGCAGCCGCCTCCCGCAACTCGAGATACGTGCCTTCCGGGTAGTCGTTGAGTCGCGCCATGCTCTCAGCGAGCGGTACTTGCGGCACACCGGGAAGCGGAGGGGTGTTCTGATCGAACTTCAAGATCACTGCCGGGTTGAGCCCGTGACGCGCCGCGACCTCTTCCACCGACGCCGACCAGAGGTAGGGGGCGAAGCCCTCGGTCACTGGCTGGGCGAGCGAACGGACACTCTTCATCGGGCCACCGCTGCCCACTCGGCAAGCGCGGCGCCGTGCGACGGGAGCCCCTCGATCCGGGCCAGCGGCCCGACCACGCAAGCAGCCTGACGCAGCCCATCGTCGCTCGCGCGAACGACCTGGACCGGCTTGAGGAACGCCTCGATTCCGAGGCCCCCCACCGAGCGGGCAAGCCCAGACGTCGGGAGCACGTGTGTCGCGCCCGCCGCGTAGTCGCCGACGACGGACGAGCAACCAACGAACACAGCCCCTGCGTTGTGCACACGCGCGAGCAATGGCTCAGGATCCGCGACGTGAAGCTCAAGATGCTCCGGTGCGTACGCCTCAGAACGCGCAAGGGCCTCGTCGAGTGATTCGACAAGCTCGAGTCGGACATTGGGTCGGAGCGCGATATGCGGCTCGACGGCGTCGAGCAATGCGCGCGCGGGTGTAAACAGGATGGCCTCGCTGTCGTCGCCGTGCTCGGCCTGGGCAAGGAGGTCGAGTGCCACTCGCGTTGGATCGGCCGAGGCGTCCGCGATCACCACGACCTCGCTTGGGCCTGCTGGGAGATCGATTCCGACGTGCGAAGAAACGAGGAGCTTGGCTGCGGTGACGTAGGCGTTCCCCGGGCCAACGATGCGGTCGACGGGCGAGATCGTCTCCGTGCCGTAGGCGAGGGCAGCGACCGCCTGCGCGCCACCTACGGAGTAGATCTCATCGAGCCCTAGCTCGCGGGCGACGACGAGCGTCGCATCGACGGGGTTCGGCGTGACGACCGCGATCCGAGCGACCCCTGCGACCAACGCGGGAACCGCGGTCATCACGAGCGACGACGGCAGCGGGTTCCGTCCACTCGGAACGCAACACCCAACAGCCGCAATGGGGATCCAGCGACGATCGGAGACGATGCCCGGTGCAGCCTCGACGCGCGTATCGGCGGGACGCTGCGCCTCGGTGAACCGCCTCACTGCCGCGATCATCTGCCGCAGCGCCTGGAGCACGTCATCCTCGACTCGTGCGGCAGCGATCGCTGCGGCTGGGACGCGGATCCCAGCGGGGCGGGAACCATCGAAGCGCTCGGTCCATTCGAGCAGCGCGGCGTCACCGCGTGCGCGCACATCGGCGACGATAGGCGCAACGGTGGCAATCGCATCGTCAAGGAGCGGCGCTCTCATGCGATCAGCCTCTCAACCGGCAGCACCAAAATCGATGAGGCACCTGCCTCCTTCAACGCAGGCAGCAGCGTCCAAACGTCGTCTGCATCCACCGCAGCATGAATTGCGATCTCCCCTTCGTCGGCGAGCTGGAGCACGGTCGGCGCGCCCATGCTCGGCAGCATGGCGCGGATCACCGGGAGATCCTCGACCCGTGCGTTCAGCATGACGTAGCGACGTCGGCGAGCGGCGACGACCCCGCCGAGCATGAGTTGAAGCCGGGCAACATCATCTGCGCGCTCCTCGCTTGCAGCGCCGCCGATCAGGACCGCCTGCGATGGCAGCAGATCACCTATGCGACGAAGGCCGTTTGCGCTCAAGGTCGAGCCGGTAGACACGAGATCGACGATCGCATCAGCAAGCCCGAGCCGCGGGGCGGCCTCAACTGAGCCGCTCACGGAGATGATCTCACAGAAAACGCCCAACGCCGCGAGCAGCTTCTTGGTAGACACCGGGTAGGTGGTGGCGACGCGCATTCCCGCGAGTGCCTCAGGAGCATTGGCGGGCGAATCAGCAGGTACCGCCGCCGCGAGCGTACAGCGGCCGAATCCCAGCTCGGCGAGCGTCGAGACATTCGCCTCGGTCTCGACGACAAGGTTCGCACCGGTGATCCCGAGGTGCACAACACCGTCTTGCACGTACTCCGGGATGTCGTCTGTGCGCACGAGCAGCAGGTCTACGGGTGCATTCGCACACGGCACAACAAGCGAGCGCTCGGTCGCCTCAAACGACAGCCCCGCGTCTGCCAGGAGTCGCATCGCCGGCTCGGCCATCCGACCCTTCGAGGGGACAGCAACCGTGAGCCGGCCGTCCTCTCCCGGCCGCGCAAGCGCCGCGTTCATCGACGTCTCCTCGCGCGGCGGTCGAGCGCGGTGCGGTAGCCGCCGGTGCCATTGCGCAACCACTGGGAGACCCGCGTGACCGTTGCGGTCGACGTGGGAACCCGTCCAGCGATCTCGAGGTACGGCACCCCCTCCTCGAGGAGAAGAACGGTCTGCCAACGATGCGCCATTGCCTCAAGCTCCGGCAGGGTGCAGAGATCACGGAGAAACCGCGAGACCTCATCAGACGTTCGGAGCGAAAGGACCGTCTCGGCAAGGTCGTTGAGACCGGGCAAGGGCTCGACCGAGTGCGTCGAGGACGGATTCCTCATGGTGACCATACGAACATGGTAGCATGTTATCGTGTTAGCACGTCGACTTGAACCCATTCCAGCGATCGATGTCCTCGAAGGGCGCGTCGTGCGGCTTCGCGAGGGAAAGCGCGAAGAGGTAACGATCGAGGGTGGCGACCCGGTCGAATTGGCCCGCCGTTTTGCCGCCGAAGGCGCAAGGCGGCTTCACGTGGTCGACCTCGACGGCGCCTTCAGCGGCCTACCGTCTCTTGGGCTCATCGAACGCCTTGCTGCGGCTGTTGCGCTTCCCATTCAGGTTGGTGGCGGCTACCGAAGCGTTGCGTTGGCGCAGTCCGCTCTCGCCGCTGGCGCCGACCGGGTGATGATCGGCACGGCGGCGCTCTCTCCCGGTTTCCTCGAGAATGCGGTACCGGTGCTCCGCGATGCGCTCGTCGTTGCAGTCGACGTGCGCGACGGACGTGTCGCAATCGAAGGCTGGACGCAAACAGCACCCACAAGCGCTGCCGAGCTCGCTGCCCACTGCGCCACGACGGGTGTGCCGCGGCTCCTCGTGACGAGTACGCGCCGCGACGGGTCACTCGCCGGCCCTGATCTCGAGCTCCTCAGCGAGATCGTGCCGCTCGGTATCCCAGTGATCGCCGCCGGCGGCGTGTCGTCACTCGACGACCTCGCAGCGCTCGAGGAGCTCGGTTGCGAAGCGGCGATCTGTGGTAGCGCCTTGCTCGCAGGGCGATTTACGCTGCCCGAAGCGCTCGCGCTTACCTAGCCCGTCGGTTCGACATGCCTGATCGGGCTCGGACGCTACCAAGCCCTGCAGCCGCACAAAGCCCTGGAACCGTCAGCGCCGCCACGAGCAGGAGCGCAACAAGAGCGACGTACATCGCGATGCTCTTTTCGGACTCGATCAGCCCGTTCTCCTGCATCGCGCCCACTCCGAGATACCCCTTGATCTCGGAGATCGTGCGCTGGGACTGGCTCTCCTCGAAGGCGTGCCAACCTGCAGCCCGAAGTTGCGCAACGCTGACCGTACTCGCAGGCCGGTACGCGAGTGCGCGCCCCTGCGCGTCAAAGATCTGCTCACCCGCAGCAGCGACGCGGACGACGAACGGCTCGATCTGGTGGTCTCGCAAGAGCTTGAGCGTTGCCTCGAGACTGAAGTAGTCGGTGTCGAGATCGCTGAACACGACCAGCGCACGACGTCGGGCCTCTGGGTTGTAGTAGCTACGGTCGGCTGCGAGGGTCAAGACGCCAAGCTGGGTCGCACGCGGAGCCGTGAGCCGCGCGGGTTGCGGCTGCATGATCCTCACCGAGTTGGCGAGTACCGCTGACACTCCACGCTCATCGCCTGTTGGAAAGAGCAGCGGCATCATCCGATTGGTGAGCGTTGCCACCCCGGTTGGGACGTCGAGCAGTCCACCGTGGATCTCGCGTGCAATGACCCGCGCGCGCTCCAACCGCACAGGCCCGTCCAGGGATCGGCGCGCCAGCATCGAGCGAGTGACGTCAAAGGTGAGGTAGATCTCCGCATCTGCGCGCATCGGGACAGAGGCGCTTGTTCGAATCGCAGGCTGCGCAGCCGCCGCGGCCACGAGCGCGCCAAGAACAGCGAGTGCGAGTGGTCGTGCCACTAGCGTTGCCAGGTTTGGACGTTGCAGTCCGAGGTGGCGGCGGGCCTGGAACCCTCGGCGCTCTCGCCACACGAGCGCGCCGAGTGGCAAGAAGAATGCGAGCCCCACCAACGCGCCCGCTGGAGTGAGAAAGACGACTGATCCGAGCGGCATCAGAAGCCAGCCCCTTCATTCGCGGTGGGGGCGACGGGACCTTTCGGATCCTGTTGTTGCTGGGGCGGACGCCCTGACGACGGCGATGGTCGGCCGCGAACCCCGGCACGCTCCTTCGCCGACCGAAGCAGGATCTCCAGATCGACCTTTGCGTCGTGGTTCCCCGGATCGGCGTCGAGCGCGCGTCGAAATGAGGCGGCGGCCCTCTCCAGCTGGACGGTGCGCTGTGACCCCGCCGTCTTTGCTCCCTCGGCCAGAATCGCACCAATTGCAACGTCCACCCGTGCGCGATCCTCGGCAGCGAGAGATGGACGGAGCGCGCGGAGTGCCTCGACCGCGCGGAAGCGCGCCTGCGTCTGCGGGTACACCGTGCCTTCGATCACATCTCCAAGTCCCAGCCGATACCGGCCGTAGGCGCGTTGGACGTCCGAGCGGGCAGCGATCCCGAGGAGTCGCTCACCCAGCCGCATCGCGACCCCAGGCTGGGTGACTTCGGCGGGAGCGACCCCTCTCTGCCAAGCGGCTGTCGTCTCAGCGAATCCCCGCGCGGCGATCTCAACTCCGCGGGCGGCCACGACGCAAACCGCCGCCGCCATGAGCAGAGCAACGCCCGCGGCCACGCGCTGCCATGCGCGCGCCCTCATCGCTGCGACCTCGCTTCGCCAGCCCGCCAGCGCAAAGGGAGCAACGGCTCCGCGAGTGCGAGCAGACAGGCCAGCGCTATTCCGAAGACCACGAACGGGACGGCCGACAGAGTCGATGACCGCACTTCGACATCGTCCGTCGCATAGACAGCATCGGCGGTACTCGTGATGAACTCAGCGCCACCGAACTCCGAGAAGTACGTCCGATCACGCGACGCGTTGCCAACTGTGACAATACGAAAGGTGATATCCAACTCCTTCATCCTTGTGATGAGCGCGCTCACCCGTGGAAGGTCCTCCGGTGGATCGCGAAGGTCGCTGATGAGCACGATCTGCCCGCCCGACCTGCCCGATTCGCGGAGCGCCTGGATGGCGCGCGCGAGTCCGGACGACAGCTTGGTGCCACCGGTGAAGATCCCGACCCACGGGTAGTCGCCGGGGGCCGGGTTTGGAAGCGGCGTCCTGTCGAGCTTGGCCCGCGCGGCAAGCTTCTGGTTCTGCTCGTTGACGTAGGCAATCATCCGCTGCCAACCGCGCAGCGCCGACCCCGGCGTCTGAGGAGGCAAGGCGACGTATGCGCTCTCCGACGCGAGCACCAGCCCTGCCTTCTGCTCGGGATCGCGGGCGAGTACGAGGAGCGACTTGCCGATCGTGTCCGAGAAGCCGAGCGTGCTCGAGGACACGTCGATCACGACCATCAGCCCGTCTCCTCCCGCAAGAGCGGCTGGTGCCCTCGGCGCTCGGTTCGGTACGAGCACCAGGCCGAGCGCAACGAGAAGCGCGGTGCCCGAGACGAGAGCGAGGGTTACCCGCGTCCGACGTCCCGCCGCTCCGAGAGCAGCCGCATCGATGCTCGGGATCGCCTGCGACCG
>JANNQQ010000014.1:0-10625 GCA_031400835.1 Actinomycetes bacterium
CTCCGGTCTGCCAACGAAACACTCCAGAGCGCGAACCTTTCGTTCGCCACCGCGCTAGTACAAACTCTTGAGGAAAGTGACAGATACACGGCGGGTCACTCTCGGGCCGTCGCAACGTACTCACGGGACATCGCCGAACGAATGGGGCTTGAGCCGGCTGCGCGGGATCGCGTGTACCTGTGTGGTCTCGTACACGACATCGGCAAGATCGGCCTTCCGAGCGCGGTACTCAACAAGGAGGGTCGACTGACGCTCGAGGAACGCAGACAGATGGAAAAGCACTCCGAGATCGGGGAGCGGATCCTTGAAAAGGTTGCTGCATACTCGGATGTCGCTCGAATTGTTCGTCACCACCACGAGCGGGCTGACGGAGAGGGATACCCCGACCGGCTGCGCCTAGAAGACATCCCGATCACCTCGCGAATCATCGCGGTCGCGGACGCCTACAACGCTATGACGTCAGATCGTCCGTACAGGAAGGCGATGGAATACTCAATCGCTCGCGATCGACTGCTGCAGGCTATGGGCAGCCAGTTTGAAACGCACCCCGTGGTTGCGTTCCTCGCCGTTCTCGCCGACTCCTCGGATGACTACAGGTATGCGAGAGGAGTAGGGTTCGGCGAAATTGATACAAGCGAGACTCTCAGGTTTGTTGAGGCCTCAGTCACGCGAGCTGAACTTGGCGCTGCCTGAATCACGCGTCGCAGCATTTAGCGCAAGAGCTGTCCGCGATCGAATACCAAGCTTGTCAAAGACGTGCTGAACATGGACTTTGACGGTCGCCTCCGAGATGTACAGAAGCTTGGCTATGGCGCGATTCGTGAGACCTTGACAGATCAGACCGTGAATCTCGCGTTCCCGCGCCGACAACCGGGCGATCGGATCGACCAGTTCAGTAGAGCTTGGTCCAATCTTGGCAGCCAGTTGCTCATCTCCAGCGCGTCGAAGCAAGAACACCGTAGGTTCGCGAGTTGATCCACCCGCAAGAAGAACCGAGAGTAGGTCGAGGTTGCCGCGGTACCCACTCACAATGGGATCCACGGCGCCAGCTTCGAAGGCCCGGGCCACGAGCTGATCGCTAAGGACACGCTGTTCCGGATTCCGCGACTTGACCGCGCATATCGCAAGTGCGACGGCCGCAAGCTGGTTGGCCTCGATTCCGCCTGTCTCTGCCACGGCCTGGCGCGCAAGCGAGGTTGCCTCATCGAGGCGACCGATGGTCGCGAGAGCCAACGCCCGCGACGAGAAGACCTCGCCTCGCATGCTCTTCAACGCGCGCGACAGATCAGGTGGTTCGGACGCGCAAGCTTCGGCTACATGCCCGGATTGCACAAGCAGGCGCATTCGAATCGAATAGGCGTTCTGCTCGCCGTTGTCATCATGAATACGCCTCGCTTCGGCAGCGGCGAGTTGAAGGCGCGCGTCGGCGTCGTCGAATCTCCGAAGGCCCGCGAGCGCCGCGGCCGCGGTGGCGTGCCCATACGACAATGCAAGATCGACCCGATACTCGGCCGCATCTTCGCTCAAAGCCGTGGCTTGACTCAAAGCCTCGTGGTAATACGCCCCGAGCACAAGTGCCCACGCGAACATCGATCGAAACGAACACCGGACAATGGGGTCGGCGATCTGTGGCACGAGCTCGGCCACGCGCCGGGCCTCAGCGAGCTGATTGATGAAACCGAATCGGAAGCCCAGGCTGAGGCGCTTGTCGGCCATCCGCACCTGATCGCGGGCGTCACCCAAGGAGGCCGTTGACTCCAGTTCACCAAGTAAGTCGTGAGCCTCGCTGCGCTCAAGCGCAGCTAGACACATCAGCTCTCCCCACATGGCTTCGCGCTGGACATGCTCGTTTGCAGAGTTCCTTCGCAGTCGCTCGTAGTACTTGAGCGCTTCCTCCTCGAGTGACCCAGCGTGGGCAGCCTTGGCTGCGATAGCCCAGACGCGGTCTGGATGTCGAGCGTCGCCATGATCTGTCGCGAGGAGCGAGCGGGCGATCGTCAATGCACTGAGATGGCGCCCATGCCGCAGATCAATCTCAGCAGTTGCAACCGCAATGATCGGTGCGTCGACGGCACGTGCCTGTGCGTGTGCTACCCAACGCTCTAGCGTCGCTAATCGAGATCCGACCAGCAACTCATCAAGACATATTTCCAAGAGCCTCGCCACCTCTCCATCGAGGCGGCGACGCCCACGAACAAGAGCGAAACACGAATCCCAATCGCAGCGCGTCTCGTAGATATCGAGCGCGACGCGGGACGCCGTATCCAACTGCTCGGCTTGGTCCTCCCCGACATGCTTCCCGAGAAAAGCAATCGCGACCGGATGGAACTCCAACAGATCGTTGCGCTCATCGACAATGCCGAGCGACAGACCTTCATCACAGACACGCATCGACATCTCTGATCCCAGAACGGCCTCAGCAACCCCGCGGTCTACCACGGGGAGCGAGGCGAGAAGACGCAGTCCTTCGGCGACCCGTGGGTCAAGGCCGCGGTATACCTCCTCGGCGAAGAATTCATACAACGTTTCGGGCAGGTCTGCATCAAGTTCAGTGACGTCTGGGGTCATCGCTGCGAGGCCGATTACTGCGGGCCACCCGTCGGCAAGCGCAGCGAGGCCCGATGCGAGTTCGGGGCGGCCGTCGACCAACACCTCGGCGGATTCCTCCGACGTCATAGCGAGCGCCGCCTGCGAGATCTCTAGTACGTCTCCGTATAGGATCGAGCGTCGGCGAACCCAAGACGGACGGACGCGGCCCGCAAGCACAACACGCACCGGTGCGTGCGTGGCGATAACTCCGATGAATGACTCAGACGAAGCGGATTCGGCGATGTATTGGTAGTCATCGAGTACGAGGGTGCCATTGTCTGGCCAACCTCGCAACTCGTCGAGGAGCATCTCCGCGAGTAGTTCGGCTTCCCCGTTCGGGTCGCTTGAGACAAGTAGTCGCTCGACCAGGCGATGACCTACACCCGGGACCACATCACGTAGCGCGTCGACCACACCACGAGCCAGTACCGCCACATCAGCTGATGAATACTGAGCGCGGTACCAACCCACCGCCCGGCCCTCTTCGGCCGCCCATTGTTCGAGGAGCGTGGTCTTGCCGTACCCGGGTCCTGCGATGAGAAGTTTGACTTGCGCAGTCGAGTCATTGAGTGCCCGCAGCAATCTCGGCCGCTTGACAATGCGGCGACGCAGAAGGCGTGGAGAGGTTGGGGCTTCGCCCATGATGGTGGGCGAAGAACCTACATGGGTCCCGCTCATTGCGAAAGATGGCGCCCGCGACCGGCGGGGGCGGGTCGCGGGCGCCTCTGCCGTCAGCTCCGCACTCTGCGGAGCGCAACGAGGGAGGGCACGTACGGATCCTCGCCCGTGACCAGCCGATAGGCCGCCGGAATATGCCGTCTCCGAGTGACGCCAAGTTTGTGCCGCAAGGCGTCACTATGGGCCTTGACTGTTCGGGGCGAGATCCCCAGACGTTCTCCTACCTCGTCATTGGAGCACCCCACTGCGATGAGAGACACAATCGCCCGTTGACGATCTGTGATCGCAGCAAGAGTGCAAGGTGCGGGCTTGTTCATGTCCCCCATTCAAGTGACACCCGCTCGGGGGAGCTATTCGTCAACCGGTGTATTCGAGGGTGTATTTCGTGCTACTCGCTTTCGTGCGGGATTTCCACATTGGGCATCGGAGTCACCCCGATGCACGACACCCAAGAATCAGCGAGATTTCCGGCATGAGCGCCGAAACCGGCAGGATGGAGTATGTGAACGACGCAATCGACGTCATCCTCCGCGACGGCGCCACGCTACGCCTGCGAGCGCCGCGGTTGGATGACCTTGATGAGCTTGCCGCGTTCTTTTCAGGGCTCTCGGATCGCAGCCGATTCCTGCGATTCCATGGATTCGCCGTCGCAGGTGGGCGCTTCGTGCGCACGATGATCGAGCCCGACTGGAATGAGAAGGGTGCCCTTGTTGGAGTCGCCGGAGAAGCGGGTGACGAGACGATCGTCGCAGTCGCCGACTACGTGCGCCTGCGGGATCGCCGGGTTGCGGAGGCCGCATTCGCTGTCGCGGACGGCTGGCAGCGACGTGGTGTCGGAACACGACTCCTCGAGCAGCTCGCCACACGGGCAGGCGAGGTGGGGATCGAGGCGTTCGTAGCGGAGGTGCTGCCGGAAAACGCGGCCATGCTGGGGGTGTTCGAGAACATCGGCTTCAAGCCGACCCGCACACTTGAAGGCGGCGTTGTCGAGGTGACGTTCCCGATCGGGCGGACGGCGACATTCACCGCTCGGGTGGACGAGCGCGACCACGTCGCCGTGACCGCATCGCTGCGCCCGTTCTTCGAGCCTCGCTCGGTTGCCGTCGTCGGTGCATCCGCACGACGTGGGTCGATCGGGGGCGAGCTCTTCCGCAACATCCTGGCCGCCGACTTCGCCGGTGCTGCGTACCCCGTGAATCGCAGTGGCGAGCCGGTGGGTGGTGTTCGGGCCTACAACACCACGACGGAGATCCCAGATCCCCTCGACCTCGTCGTGATCTGCGTGCCGGGTGAGCACGTTCTCGGCGCCGCCGAGGATGCACTTCGACACGGTACGAAGGCGTTGTGCGTGATCTCCGCTGGATTTGCCGAGATAGGCGCGGAGGGGCGCGCGCGCCAGGACGCGTTACTCTCGCTTGTCAGAGCGCACGGAGCGCGACTCGTCGGGCCGAACTGCCTCGGGATAGCCTCGGCGGCGGTTGGGCTCAACGCGACCTTTGCTCCTCGAGCGTTTCCCCCCGGCCGGATCGGGTTTTCCTCCCAGAGTGGCGCACTTGGGTTGGCACTACTGGAACGCGCGGAGGCGCGTGGGCTCGGCGTTTCTGCCTTTGTCTCGATCGGAAACAAGGCCGATGTCTCGTCGAATGATCTCCTCGAGTGGTGGGAGGACGACGAAAGCACCGATCTCGTGTTGATGTACCTCGAGTCGTTCGGGAACCCACGGAAGTTCGCCCGTCTGGCCCGGCGCCTTGCGCGTCAGAAGCCGATTCTTGCGATGAAGAGCGGTCGATCGCGCTCAGGGCGCCTCGCGGCCGGCTCGCACACGGCTGCACTGGCAGGATCAGACGCTGCGGTCGACGCGCTCTTTCGCCAGGCCGGTGTTCTTCGCGCCGAAACGCTTGCCGAGCTCCTCGACGTCGCGGCTCTCCTTTCAACGCAACCGGTGCCCCGGGGGAATCGCGTCGCCGTGATCACAAACGCGGGCGGACTCGGAATTCTCTGCGCGGACGCCTGCGAATCGGCGGGGCTTGAGCTCCCGCCTCTAAGCGACATGACACGGGAGCGCCTCACCGCTGTCCTCCCTTCCGAGGCGAGCACGACAAACCCGGTCGACATGCTCGGCTCGGCGACCGATCGCGCCTATGCGGAAGCCCTTCCGCTCGTTCTCGCGGATCCCTCTATTGACGCCGTCATTGCACTGTTCGTTCCGCCGGTCGCGGTCGACACGCTGCTGGTCGGCGCTGCGATCTCGAGGGCGGCCGCGGAGGCAAGCGATCTGGGCAAGCCTGTGTTGGCTGCGATCCTGGCCGCGGAGGGACCGCCGCCGACGCTGCGAGGCGACGCGCACGTCCCGTCGTTCGCGTATCCGGAGGCCGCTGCGCGGGCACTTGGTCGGGCTGTGGAGCGGGCGGCGTGGCTGCGCCGCTCGGCCGGCACCGTTCCGGCGCTCGACCGGACCGACCAGGTGACGGCCGCGCTCGTGGTGAACCGTGCGCTCGGTGACGCCGACGAGGTGTGGCTCACACCCGACGACACACGAGCCCTTCTGGGCGCCTACGGCATTCCGATGGTGGAGGAGATCTTGTGCGCCTCAGCCGATGAAGCCGTGGCAGCGGCGCGGTCGCTCGGGTATCCCGTCGTCGTGAAGCTCGCCGAGGCGGGGGCTCACAAGACTGAGCGCGGCGGTGTGGCGCTCGACCTCGGTGATGACGACGCGGTACGCACCGCGACGACCTTGATGGCCGGGGCCGTCATCGTCCAGCCGTACCTCGCAGGCGGCGCCGAGCTTCTCGCTGGGATCGCACACGATCCTGTCTTTGGCCCACTTGTGGCCTTCGGACCCGGCGGCGTTCAGGCGGAGCTCATCGGCGGCACCGGGTTTCGACTCGCGCCACTCACCGACACTGACACCGAGGAACTTGTGACGACCGGAAAGGCGGGTTCGATTGTCGCAGGCTTCCGCGGGAAGCCCGCCGCGGACATCGACGGCCTGCGGGACGTCCTTCATCGGCTCTCGCAGCTAGCCGGGGATGTTCCCGAGCTCGCCGAGCTCGATCTCAACCCTGTCCTTGCTTTCCCAGACCATGTCACCGTGGTAGATGCGCGGATCCGACTCGCGCGCCCAGCGGAACGTGCCGACGTCAAGGGCTGGTGACCAGGCTAGGATCGCTCCAGTGGGTGAAGTCACCGAGACCGTTGCCGTCAACGGCTTCAGATGCGAGCGCTGCGTCGCTCGGCTTGCAGGCGTGCTCGAAGGGCATCCGGGTCTCTTCGCCGCGCATGGCACCATGATGGGCGAGGTCACGCTCACCTATGACGACGCGCTTACGACCCGCGCGGCGTTGGTTGAAGCAATGGGACGTGGGGGCTTTCACGAGTCGCGCTCTGCAGTTGCAGCGGAATAGCGCGGCCTTCACCGCCGTTTCACATCCGTAGGCACGCTGGTACGGTTGCCTGATGGGCGGGGACGAGTCGGAATCGAGCACTCTGGAGTCTGACGGTCGTCGGGTCGCAGCTGAGGCGCGCGACAGAGTGAGGTTTGAGGAGGAGGCACTTGAGCTTGGCGATCAGGTTTACCGGGTCGCCAGGAGGATGGTCTCGACCCGCGAAGAGGCGGAGGATCTTGTTCAGGACACATATGCGAGAGCGTTCAGAAGCTGGCAGTCGTACACCCCGGGCACGAATCTCCGTGCCTGGCTTCTGCGCATCCTCACGAACCTCAACATCGACCGCGGCCGCCGCACGCAGCGTCGGCCCGAGGAGACACCGCTGGATGAGGGCGACTACTACCTCGCAAATCGGCTTGCCGAGGCGGCAGGAGAGGACGGGCTCGAATCTGATCACGTCGTCGAGCGGCTTTCCCAGGATTCGATTGTCGGTGCCCTCGCTGCTGTCCCACACGACTTTCGCGACGTGGTTCTCCTCGTCGATATCGCTGAGTTCAGCTACGCCGATGCGGCCCAGATCCTGGACATCCCGATCGGCACCGTCATGTCCCGCCTTCATCGTGGGCGCAAGCAACTTCGGCAGAAGCTCGGACAGGAGGCACTCTCATAATGGAACCTGACCCTTGCGAGAAGTGTGAGGAGCTCCTCCACGGGTACCTCGACCGGGAGCTGAGTGAGGCAGAGTTTAGTGAGGCCGAATCGCACCTCGACGGGTGCGGATACTGCCGTCGCCGCTACCGGTTTGAGGAATCGCTCCGGAAGTACATCCGCCTTTCGTGCGCCGAACGGATGCCAGCTGGATTGATGGACAAGCTCAGCCAGCTCCGCTCGACCGACGGCCCTACGACCGTCTAGCGCCGCAGCCGCTCGGGCAGATCGTCTGGTCGATCGACATCGCCGGGTGCGCCGAACGCATCGCAGGCGACGAGCCGGGCAGGAAGCACTCGAAGCCCTTCGTCGGGGATGTCCGACCACGCTGCACGTGCGACGACGAGTGGGTGTCCGCGTGTGCCCGCATATGAAGCCGCGACGACCGTTCCCCCTTCGCGCTGCCAGTTCTCGATGACGTGTGTCACAGCCTCTGGAGCAAGATCAGGACCGTCGGCCAGGACGACCAACGCCGCTTCGATCTCGTCGCCGAGTACGCGAAGACCTGCACGGAGTGACGCACCCGGGCCGAGTTGCCAATCGTCACACGGCACCACTCGACACCCTCCCGCCGCTGCGCCCAATGCATGCGCGCCCTCGACAATCACGATCTCCGAGAGCGGTGTCGACCGTAGCCGCGACAACACCTCGGGAAGCGTCACCCGCTGCTTCGCACCGCCAAACCGCGACCCCTCGCCTGCTGCGAGGACGACCGCGGCGACACGCGTCATTTCTCCGTCTCGGAGACCGTTACGCTGCGGACAACGATGGCCTGGACAGGGAGCTCGGTCGTGGGGTCGCCGAGCGTGCCGATCGTGTCCACGACGTCCTGGCCGTCGGTGACGGTCCCGACGATTGCGTATTCGGGTGGAAGCCCGATGTCGTCGCCGGTCACGACGAAGAACTGGCTGCCCGATGTCCCGGGCGCCTCTGCTCCTGTCTTTGCCATCGCGACCACCCCACGTACGTACTTCGCGTCGGCGGGCGGAGCGTCAATGGTCGAGTAGCCGGGGCCTCCCGACCCGCTCTGGGTCGGGTCGCCGCCCTGAATCACGAACCCCGGAACGATGCGGTGGAAGGTTGTGTCGTCGAAGAACCCGTCACGGGCTAGCTGCACCAACGAGGCTGACGTGCTGGGGGCAACCCGCTGATCGAGCGTGACAACGAACGTTCCGCAGTTCGTCTCGAAGGTCAGAGTAAACGTGGCATCGGCATCGATCGGGTCAGTTGGAGCAGTGGCGCTGCCGTCTTCGCGCGGCTCGGGAGCGTCGACGCCCTCGCAGTCAGACGAGCCTGTCGGTTCCGTCGTCGCGGTGGTCTCCTCGTCGGTTGCACTCGTCGACGCTTCCTCTCCACCGCACCCCGCGGCGAGCATGAGAACAAGGAGCAGCAGACCAAGAGAAATACGCTTCCGCATCGGCGTCATCCTAGATTAGGGTTCCGTCACTGCGAGCACGCTCGCGAGCTGGACGAGCCGAAACGCTCCTCGGGACGTCCGAGCCCGTAGCGCCATGTCCTCGATTGCGGGGAACGCATCCCACAGTTCCTGGCTCGCAAGGAGAAGTTCCCTGAGCCGATCGGCGGTCTCGCGATGACCGTTTGCCCGCTCATCGCAGGCGTTGATCGCGAGTCCGAGCACGCCGAACGTGTCCGGCTGCCCTATCCAGAGCATCGTCGAGGCCATCGTGAGGTACTGGTGGATCCGCGCAAACGTGATCGGGTATGTCACCTCATGCGAGCCGAGCGGCTTCGTGGGCTCGATCGGATCGAGACCGTCGGCGATTCGTGTCGACGTCCCGTGGAGGAACATCCGCAGCTGAGCTTCGTCGAAGTCGACCGAGCGCGCCGTCCTCAAGCTCAGAAGCAGTGAGTTCGGTTGGCGTCCGTACGGATAGTCGGAGGCGTAGATGATCTGCTCGGGCGGGACAAAGCGGTAGAGATCGAGAAGATCGAGTGGGCTCCACACCGAGGTGTCGAAGAACACCCCGGCCCGTCCAGCGAAGTTCCGGGCCATAGCTGCCAGATCGACAATTCCCGCATGGGCGATGATCAGAGCCGGGGGTGCATGCTTCTCGACGAGGCGCCCGAGGCTGTCGGCGATCGGCGGGAGCCCGCGCCCGCCGTGGATGAGAATCGGCACAGAGCGCTCGGCCGCGAGCTCGAAGACCGGCTCGAGGCGGTTGTCATCCGGAAGGAACTTCTGCGCGCGAGGGTGGAGCTTGATGCCTTTCGCACCAGCATCGAGACAACGGAGTGCTTCCTCGATGGGATTCTCGTTGAGGTCGAGACGCGCGAAAGGCACGAGTGCACCGCCTCCGGCCTCGGCGTGAGCAAGCGTCCGCTGATTGGCCGCTGAGAAGCCTGGGTGTCGGTCGGGCTCGTCGAGGCAGAACACGAACGAGCGCTCGATCCCGTAGAGACTTTGCGTTGCGAGCAGCTCGTCCCGGTCGCCGACCATCCCGTCGATGTCGTCCCCAAGGTGCGTATGCGCGTCGAAGATCGAGGCGTCCGTGGGCAACTCAGCCTGGGCCATTTCGGCGTATCCATCCAGGAGTGCGCTGGCGCGCGCGAGGGCTTCCACGAACCGTCAGTGTAGGCAAGGCATGGCGGATGGCGCGGCGGCTCGGGCGCGGCGGACACCGGGAGAAATGGCCGATTGACAACGTCCGTGCAATGTGGACTACTTCCGACACGGCCTGCACCTACTGGCCGTGATCGGAGGGGAAATGGGGGAAGCAATGAAGAAGCTCGCAATGGCGACAACGGTCGCCATGCTCGCGTTTGTCGCCATGCTCGTGCAGCCGGCTGTCGCGGGTGGGCCGCTTGACGAGCAGAAAGGGTTCGACTGCCTCGTGCTCGACGCCAATGGTGCACCGGTGGTTACGAGCAACACGCACTGGATCGTGTACTCGTCGGGCAAAGCGGTCCTGACCTGTAGCGCCGCAGGACCGGCGCCCGCATCGGGCAAGTCGTTCAACGTCCTCAACGAGGGCTGTCGCGGCCTCGACTATCGGATCACGTATCAGACCAAGCGGAGGATCTCCCGTAACGGGGACATCCAGTTCGTATGCACGTTCGATTCGTCAGAGAGTCCGACTCTCACCCGTTCGTCAGGTGGGGCGGTCGGCGCTAGCTGATCTCGACCAGGTCGTGGGGGGGGGGGGGGCCGGGAGCGCGCCCCCCACCCCCCCCCCCCGGAGCGGAACAGACCCAACGCCAAGTTCAAGCGGTCGGCGAACGCGGGGAAACACACCCACACCCCCC
>JANNQQ010000015.1:0-5946 GCA_031400835.1 Actinomycetes bacterium
GGAACGACCAGTGTGCTCCATGCGACCCCGTTGGGGGCGTTGTATTGAAGGAGGGTTTCGTTGAGGTCGTGGAGAAGTCCGGCGGTGCGTTCTTCGAGGAGATCTGACTCCTTGCCGATGTAGGTGGGAAGGGCAGCGGTAACCGGGCGTCGTTGTAGGAGTCCGGTGGTGTTGCCGTCGCACGTCGAAGTGATGCGAGGCGCTCCATTCGCCTTGACCTCGCCGATGATTCCCGGAGGCCACACCTCCGGCGTACACCTCTCGGTGTCGGACGCAACCGGAGACTCGGCGATCTTCGAATACGTCGACGGAGAGCTCGTAGTGCACCACGGTGCCGAGTACCGCGTGATGACAAACTCACCGGTGTACGACCAACAACTCGCGATCAACGCGTACTGGCAGGAGATCGGCGGCGAAATCATGCTCCCGGGCACAAGCCGCGCTGCCGATCGCTACGCCCGCGCCAGCTTCTACCTCACGACCCTGCCCACCGACGTTGACGCACGCGAAGCCGCAGCAGGTGTGCTCAGCGTGCAACGCAACGCCGCCAAGCCTCTCAGCGAGGCCGCTCCTGGCAAGCCGGAGCTCTGGAAGACCCTCTGGACGACGGTTATCGACTCGACCGCCGGGCGGTACTTCTTCCAGGACACCCTGTCACCCAACATCTTCTGGGTCGATCTGGACAGTCTTGGCTTTGCGGATGCTGTCCCGGCACGGCGACTCAACCTCCAGGGTCACCCCGTCATCAACGGCGAAGCCTCGGCGCTCTTCGAGCCGGCCGAACCATTCGCGTTCCTGGGTTCTTGAGCAGACCTCACGCGGGCGACGATCAACCGGCGGGCTTCAAGGCCGAGCGAACCACGGCACCTATCTCACGGCTCTCGCAACTCTGCGGCTCTGCGTCCGCGCAAGCGCGAGCGTGTCCTTGTCGATGAGCCCACCCGTGAGCACGAGCGACAGCACGCGGCCGTTCACCCAGACGACCGCGGTGAACCTCGGCCGGGCGATCGAGCGGAAGCCGCGCGACGCGTCACCGACTCGGGCGAATGGAATCGGCTTCGTCCCGGCTGGCGGCGCCACGATGTAGATCCCGAACGCACGCTTCGCTCCGGCCGGGGTTGCGAAGACGTACGCGGTCGAGCCGACGAGCGCAGCCTTCGCGCCGTACGTCGCGTCGTATCCGCGAACGAACCCGTACTTCGCGAACCGCGCTGCCGTTCCCGGCGGAGCACCCTGAGCGGCCTGGTCGGCCGTGCGGTAGCCGTTATTGCCTGACGGAACCCAGCCAACCCCGGCGAGATCACCGCGCCGTAGAACCAACCCGCGCGGGTCGAGCACTACCGCCGATGCGGACACAGCCGCAACCAGCGCAACAACAAGACCGATTCCGAGTGCGCGTCGCACGTGCGCACCCTATGCAAGACGTGGCAGGATGAAGGTCATGGCGCACCTTGAGTTGATCGACCCCGACGACGCAACTGGCCTGCTCAAGGACGAGTACGACGCGGCGATCGCCCGTGCCGGCCGTGTCTACAACATCGTCCGCTCGATGAGCTTGCGACCAGGCGTCATGACGCGCTCCATGGAGATGTACAAGGCGATCATGTTCGGGCCTTCAGGTCTCTCCCGTGTCGAACGTGAACTGCTGGCGACGGTTGTCTCCGCGACGAATGGATGCCACTACTGACGACGTTCCCACGCAGACGACCTCCGTGCTGAGGGCGCCAATGAAGAGCTGGCCCACCACGCCGAGCACGACTACCGGCAGGCGACCGATCTCGACGCACGCACGTTGGCACTGTGCGACTACGCGCGGCTGCTCACGCTCGATCCGGTTCGCGTCGGCGCACCGGAGGCCGACACACTACGCGCGGTTGGGCTCGACGACGCTTCGATCCACGATGCGATCCAGGTGATCTCCTACTTCAACTACATCAACCGCGTCGCCGAAGGTGTCGGAACCGACCTCGAGCCCGAGTGGGAGCCGCGCGACTACCGATCCTCCGACCGCACACTGCAGTAGCGATTGCCGCTTCCCGGCCGCTGCTGGGTGAGACGCCGGGAGCTACAGGACGTCCGGCGCGAGCCGCTCGGCCAACGCGCGGAGCACTTTCATCTGAATCTCCGGCGACGCGGCGAGCAAGGCCCGGAAGCTCCGCTCGGTGATGACGAGCGCGTGCGTGTCCGTCGTCGTTGTCACTGTCGCAATGGTGGGGGAGTTCGAGAGGAGCGCAATCTCGCCGAAGAACTCGGCGCCACCACGGAGCGGCACCTTGCGCCCGTTTCGGGTCACGCTCACTGCGCCGTCGATGACGATGTAGAACTGGCGGCCCGTCTCTCCCTGACGGATCATGACCTTCCCGGCCGGGAGATCTACCTCATCGGCGATCGACGCGAGCTGTCCAAGCTGCGCCTTCGAACAGCCCGCGAAGAGCGGGACACGCTTCAACAGCTCGATCTTGGTGTTCTTACGCAGCACAGGGCGGCTCCTCGCCGAGTTGGATGAGCCACGCGAGTCTGTCGGCTCGACCCAGCCTCGTCAAGTCGACCGCGGCTCGACACTGAGCTCGAGACCTGCTCGCGCGAACGATGCACCCGGGTCGCGACAGATCGAACTACGGGCTTTTCCCGCCGCCTCGCAGAATGCGTACCTCTCCCCTCCGCCGCGTTACGCCGTCCGCATCGAACCGTTCGAGGAGAAGCTGCGCGTCGCGTCGCCCCACGCCGAGGAGATCACGGAAACGTGCAAGCGAGATTTCACCGACCGCGGAGCACTCGGTGATGAGCACGTCTTTCGCAACCTCATGGCCACCGGCTCCGATCGCGAACCCGTCACCGAGCCGCACGAGTGCCCCTTCACCCTCGAGAAATCGCGCCAGGTCGCCGTCGACGACCTTGACGGCCGTGCACCCCGCGCGCTCAAGCTCCTGCCGAAGCGCAGCCGCCTCGGCCGTGCGGTTGCCAGCGCTTGCCTCGGTGCCGGGGAGAAAGGCCTCGCCTGCGCGACGTTCGATCGGAAGCAGCGCCAGGATCACTGGAGCCCAGGGCTCGCTCGGCAGCAACTCGGCAAGCGCGAGACCCGGATCCAGCGGGTTCGCCTCAGCACGCCTTCGGAGACGCTCCTCGACCGACGCGACGGTCTCATCGAGCCACGTGTCTGAGAAGGCCCAGCCGCCTTCCACCCTGACCGCATCAAGGCCGGCGTCCAGCTCGTCGCCGTCGAGCAGTGCTCGTGCAGCAAGCGCATCAACGCGGACGGGGGCATGGACCAGCGCACGCACGATCGAGGCGGGGTCACCGCCGTCAAGGAGCGCCGCCCTGGTTTCGTCAACCCGACGCGGAGGCGCGGGATCGAGCACAACGCCGCCGCCGACGGTGGTAGTCGACCGGAGGACGAACCGGTCACCCCGCGCCGCAACGACAGGCGCGGCAAGGCGAAGCTGTGCGTGGTGCTCGCCAACCCGTACGACACGCGCCGCGATGCGGCTCGTCCCGTGATGCACGACGAGGCGCGCGCCATGGGCGATTGGCTCAAGCTCTTCCAAGGTCACATCGAGCCGGTAGGAGAGCGGGAAGGCGCCTGGCGTCACGAGTGCATCCCCCCGGTGTACCGCGGTCCGCTCGACGCCAGCGAGTGCGACCGCGACCCGCTGCCCAGCCTCGCCGAGGACGACCGCAGCATCATGAACCTGCACGCTCCGAACCCGCACCCGCTCGCCCGAGGAAGCGTGCAATAGCTCGTCGCCTTCCGCGATCACGCCCGACCACAGCGTCCCCGTGACGACGGTGCCAATCCCTCGCAGCGTGAACACGCGATCAACAAACAGACGTGCAGGCCGATCGACAGAGCGCCCAGCCACGGTTGCGGCTACCCGGGCGAGCGCTGCGCGGAGGTCATCGAGTCCCGCTCCGGTGACAGCGCTCACGGCGACAATCTCGGAGTCTGGAACGAGCTCACGCGCCTCTTCGACTGCGTATGCAAGTGTCTCCGTGTCAACCGTGTCGGACTTTGTGACTGCAACGACGCCCCGGTTCACCCCAAGCAACCTGAGCACGGCGAGATGCTCGTGCGTCTGAGGGCGGGCGCCTTCGCCCGCGTCGATCACCAACAAGAAGAGGTCGATCCCCGTCGCCCCGGCGACCATCGTCCGCACGAACCGCTCGTGACCTGGCACGTCGACGAGCGATAGCGTCGTGCCATCGTCAAGCGCAAGCGGCGCGTAGCCCAGGTCGATCGAGATCCCCCGGCGCTGCTCCTCGGGCAGCCGATCGGTGTCCTTGCCGGTCAGTGCTCCCACGAGCCGCGTCTTGCCATGATCGACATGCCCGGCAGTGCCAACCGTCAGCGGCACGCGACTCTCCCGTGCCGAGCGGCCCGCCCGACGAACCGCCGTTTGCAACTGATCGTCACAAACTCCAGCGGAACCGCCAGACCCTCAAGACAGGAAGCGTTGTAACGATCCGTCACAAACCAGTGGTGCGCGCGGCGCGCGCGGCAGTCACGGCGCGGGCGATCTCGTCGATCTGGCCGTCAGAGATCGTACGCGCGTCGAGTAGGAGCCTTCCGTCGCGGACGACGCCGACGACCGCAGGATCGCCTACCCGCATGGGCTCGGCAAGCGTTTCCTCGACGGCACACGCGAATGACGGAAGCTCTGCGAGAGGAAGAGCACCACCGCCGACCCGTCCGATTGTTTCCTCGACCTCGCCAGCAACCAGCCCGGCAAGCCGTTCGGCGCGGGCGCGGATCGTGTCAATCGACTCATCAAGCATGCGCAACACGGGAATCTCGGCGCGGGCACGCACGGGATCGAGGTACAGAGCGAGGGTGCCTTCAAGCGCGGCAAGCGTGAGCTTGTCTGCCCGCAGCGCCCGCTGAAGTGGGTGTCGCCGGAGACGCTCGACGAGGTCGGCTCGACCAACAACGATTCCGGCCTGTGGGCCGCCGAGGAGCTTGTCGCCTGAGAAGCAGACGAGGTCTGAGCCAGCCGCAAGGCTCGCCGCAACGGTGGGCTCGTCACCAAGCTCGCGGATCACACCGGAGCCGAGATCGTCGACGAGAGGAAGCGTGGCAGCTCGCGCCACCACCGCGAGCTCTGCAATCGTCGGCTGCTCGGTGAAGCCGACCACGCGGAAGTTCGACTGGTGGACACGCAGAAGCAGCGCGGTGTCAGCGCCGATCGCGTTCTCGTAGTCGACCGCGCGCGTGCGATTCGTCGTCCCAACCTCGATGAGCTTCGCCCCCGAGCGCGCAAGCACATCAGGGATCCGGAAACCGTCACCAATCTCGATCAGCTCCCCGCGGGAGACGAGCACCTCACGCCCCTCGGCGAGCGCCGCGAGCGCCAGCATTACTGCGGCCGCACAGTTGTTGACGACGAGCGCAGCCTCCCCACCTGTGACGCGCGTGAGGATCGCCTCGAGGTGCACCTGGCGGGAGCCGCGCTTGCCGTTCTCAAGATCGAACTCAAGGTTTGAGTAACCACTCCCAACCTCGACCACTCGCTCAATCGCAGCCGCTGCGAGCGGTGCCCTGCCGAGGTTTGTATGGATGACCACACCAGTAGCGTTGATCACGCGCCGCAGGCTTGGCTTCCTCGCCGCGAGGACATCTGCGAGGGCCGCCTCAACGAGATCCCCCGGCTCCTCACCCGCGCGGATCGCAGCGCGAGCCCTTTCGAGGGCACCTCGCACCGCCGCAAGCGCGAGCTCGTGTGGCAGATCGGCGAGGCGCGGATCGGCAAGCGCGCGATCAACCGAGGGCAGCTCCCGGAGCGAGGCCATACGTCTCAGTCTACGAGCGCGGGCGCCGCGATGATCTCACGGAGAAGCGCCGTCAGCCGGCCCGACGCTTCTCCGCCGACCCGGAGGACGTGCTCGGCATCGAGCGGCTCGGGCAGGATCCCGGCCGCCATGTTCGTCACGCACGAGAGAGCGAGACACCGG
>JANNQQ010000016.1:0-11677 GCA_031400835.1 Actinomycetes bacterium
CTTGCTGATCGGCTTGATCGAATCTTTCGCCGGGGTCTATGCGGGTGATCCGCTCGGAGACGCCCATCACGACCTTCATGTCGTGCTCGATCAACAGCACGGTGAGCCCTTTCTCGTCACGCGCACGCCGTACGAATGCCGTGAAATCTGCCGTCTCCTGCGGGTTCATTCCTGCGGTCGGCTCGTCGAGGAGCAACAACTTCGGATCGGTCGCAAGAGCGCGCGCCGCTTCGAGGCGGCGTTGGTCACCGTACGGGAGCGTCCCGGCGTACTCCTCGTGCCGGCGAGGCAGACCGCAATACACAAGCAGCTCGCGCGCCCTCTCATACGCAGCCTTCTCCTCCGCTTTGACCTTTCGCGTTCCGAGGATCGAACCGAGGATGCCGCCCTTCAGCCTGCAGTGCATGCCGACGAGCACGTTCTCGACGGCAGTCATCTGCGAGAAGAGCCTGATGTTCTGGAATGTACGGCCAACACCTAGCTCGACGATTGCGTGGGAGGGTTTCCCGACAACCTCGGTTCCGTCGAACACGATCGAGCCCGACGTCGGCACGTAGACGCCTGTGATCTGGTTGAAGAACGTCGTCTTGCCGGCACCATTCGGTCCGATGAGCGCAACGATCGAGCCGCGCGGGATCGTGAAGTCGATGTTGTCAGTTGCGACAAGACCACCGAACTCCTTGCGGACATTCGTAGCGACGAGGAGATTGTCGGAGGCCGTCATACGTCCTTCGAGAGGTCGTGGAGGGCCTCGTCGAGCTCGATCTTGTGGCGGCGCTCGGGGATCAACCCCGTGGGTCGGAAGAGCATCATCAACACGATGATCACGCCGTAGATTCCGAACTGGTACTTCGTCGGGTCGAAATCGAGCCCGGCGCTCTGAACCTTCGAACCGATGGTGGCGAGCCCTTCGATGTTGAGGTAGCCGAGGATCATCCCGCCAAGGAGAACACCCCAGATCGATCCCATGCCTCCGAGGATGACCATGCAAAGCAGAAAGATGGAGAAGTTGAAGTAGAAGTCCGCCGGGAACGCTCCGGCCTTGAAGCTCGCATAGAACGCGCCGGCGACTCCTCCAAAGAGAGCGCCGATCGCGTACGACCAGGTCTTCGTCCGCATCAACGGGACGCCCATAGCGGCAGCAGCGGTCTCATCCTCGCGGATCGCAATCCAGGCGCGACCGAGCCGAGAGTCGCGCAGCCGCACGCAGCAGAAGATCGTGATGAGGAGCAAACCCATCGCGGTCCAGTAGTAGAGATCCGCTCCGTTCGACGCCGTCCGAAACGCGAACGAGCCGAAACCGAGGGAGTCGATCGGGCTGATGCCGAATGTCCCGTGGGTGAGATCGAAGCCACCGAGCGAATCGCCATTGCGGACGAACTGCGGCACGATCTCACCGAACCCCAGGGTGACGATTGCGAGGTAGTCGCCGCGCAGCCGAAGCGTCGGCAGACCGATCACGATCCCGACGAAGAAGGTGAACAGTCCGGCCAGGATGAGGATCAGCCACACCGAGAGATGAATGCCGGGCAGCGTGTCGGAGACGGTCGACCCGAGGTGGAACGTCACCTGCTCGAACTGTTGCGACGCGAGCCAACCCGCGACGTACGCGCCTGCCGCGTAGAAGGCGACGTAGCCGAGGTCGAGGAGTCCGGCGTAGCCGACGACGATGTTGAGGCCGAGGGCCATCATCGTGACCACGATCATCACGACCATGGAATCGGTGCGAGGGAGAAAGTCGCCGATCAGCGGGATCTGCTCCAACCCGCTGACGATGAACGGGTAGACCAGACCGAACACGACCAGCCCGACGGCGACCCACCAGGAGCGCTCGGTCTTGAACCGTGCGACGAGATCGCTCATGCGCGCCTCAGTTCAGGCACCTTCGGGCGTCCTTTCGCCGAGGATTCCCTCAGGACGAAAGACCAGCACTGCGATGAGGATCCCGAAGACGATGGAGCGGGTCCAGTCGCTTCCTGGGGTTCCGTCTAGACCCTCATTGAATGCCTGGACGAGCCCGATCACCATCGCACCGGCGACCGCGCCCGTGAGGTTGCCGATTCCACCGAGCACTGCCGCAGTGAACGCAATCAGCCCGAGCTCGAACCCCGTGTCGTATCGCATGTTGAACTGGAGCAAGTACACGAGCCCGGCGGCGGCGGCGAGTGCGCCGGCGATGAAGAACGTGATCGAGATCGTGCGGTTGACGTCAATTCCCATCATCGCCGAGGCCTCGGTGTCCTGGGCGACCGCGCGCATTGCCTTCCCCTGTTTCGTCGAACCGACGAACCAGGTCAGCAAGAGAAGGACCGGAACGACGATGGCGATCACGGCAACCTTGTTCCACTGGACTGCGATTTCGCCGATCGAGAACGCGTCGGTGCGCGGCACGAAGGGCGGAACCGATTCGAAGTCGACCCCATAGAGAGCAAGAGAGAGGTTTTGGATCACGAACGACACGCCGACGGCAGTGATGAGGGGTGCAAGGCGCGGCGCGCTTCGCAGTGGCTTGTAGGCCACCCGCTCGATACCAGCGTTGAAAACCGCAAAGACCGGCGCCGTGATCAGAAGGGTGATGAGCAGCCCTCCGATGATCATGACGACGCTTGATCCCTCGTCCAACCCAATCACCGACACGATGATGGTGCTGGCCACAAGTCCCGAGAGCGCGAAGACATCGCCATGGGCGAAGTTGATCAGCTGGAGGATCCCGTAGACCAGCGTGTAGCCGAGCGCTACCAGCCCATACACCGCGCCGTTCGTGAACCCGATGATGCCAACGTTGATGAAGCGCGTGGGGTCGTCGACAAACTTCAGCAACAACCAGACGAACGCGAGCGCCAGGAGCGCCAGACCGATCAGGTCGATGATGCTCGAATTGCGGAGCAGCTTTAGCGTGTCACGCCCGTTCACCATTGCGGCGCGACTCTAGAGAAAAAAGACGGGCGGTGGAAGGGGTCACCCCCTTTCCACCGCCCGTCGGGCGTTCTACCGGATCCGCTTACGCGGCGCCGGCGGCAAGGACCGTCTCCGCCTTCGGCGAAATAACGACGGGGTTGTCGAGCTTGTCGGTTGCCTCGTAGATCGTGAAACCGACCACTGCGCCGGCTGCGTTCTCCGGGTCACCGTTGTCGCTGATCCCGAACGAGCCAAGCAGCCCGTCCGTGACCTCGGTCTCGAACATCTTCGCAATCACGTCCGTGCGCGTTCCGTCGGACGCGGCGATCGCGTCGAACATGACCTGTGCGGCCTGTGCGCCATAGATCGCGTACGGGTCGATGTCCTTACCCGAGAGCGGGCCTGCAAGGAGCGCGTCAATGAACTCCTTCGCGGGACCCTGGAACTCGCCGATCGGCACACCTGCAACGGACATGAACATGCCCGCGGCGGCGCCGCCCGACTCGTCAATCGTGGCTTGGGTGGTGAATCCGTCCGGTGCGTACAGCTTCACTGCACCGTCGTTAGCACCAAGCACCGCCACCTTGTCCTTGATCACCTGCGCACCGTTCTCGTCGATCAAGCCACCGAGGAAGACTGCATCCGCCCCCGTGCCCTCGATCTTCTTGAACAGGGCCTCGTAGCTCGCGGCCTTCGGATCCCAGGCTTCGAAGCCCGCGATCTCGATGCCGAGATGTTCGGCAGCCTTGCGGAAGGTCGTGGCAACGCCGAGACCATAGGCCTCCTTGTCGTTCAGCACAAAGACCTTCTTGGTGCCCTGCGACTGCGCGAACTCGGCAACGGCCGAGCCCTGGTAATCGTCGGCCGGCACCACGCGCGCGTAGTTGCGCGTGCCCGCCGGGTAGTACTTGTCCGGCTCAGTCGTGTCACAGCCACCCGGCAGGTTCACGGTGAGACAGGGATACGTGTTCGCCGGCGAGATCATCGGAATGCCGCCGTCCGGCGCCTCGTTCAACACCGGAATCACAATTCCGGCGCAGCCCGAGTTGAACGTACCGATCACGCCGATCACCTTGTCGTTCGCAGCGTACGCATTCGCGTTTGCTGAGCATTTTCCGGAATCCCACTTGCCCGCCTGCGCGGTTGCATCGTCACACGACTGGTAGCCGATCTTGTAGTCGCCAGCCTTCCACTCGCGGTTCGTCAGCTCGAGCCGAATCGCCGCGACGATCTGCTCGGTCTGCGTGCGTGACGACCCCTGCAGCGGGAAGTCGGACGCCACGATGTAGTCCGGGTTCCCTTCACCGTCGTACTCGATCTCCGTGCACGACGACGATGGCAACGCCTCCGGCGCCTCTCCGCCACCGTCGCCGCCACCGCACCCGGTAGCGACGAGTGCCAGAGCAGCTACGAACGAGCCGGCAACAAGCGTCCCTTTCCTCTTCAGCGTCAAGCTGTCCTCCTCCTCCTGATTGACCGATGGGCCGTGGCTAAATCACGGGCCTCCCTTGCGTGTCGGGGAGTCTAGAGGCTAGACGGCCTTGCGGCGAATGACCTTGAACGAGATTCAACGCGCTCCCGCGTCAAGCCGTACCATCAAGAGCGTTCAGCCGAAGTGGCGGAATCGGTAGACGCGCTCGACTCAAAATCGAGTGCCCCGCAAGGGCGTGTGGGTTCGAGTCCCACCTTCGGCATCGCACTGCTCTCCGCGTGCAGCGAGAATCTCCGCGCCGAGATAAGTATGATCATCGAACAAACAATGAGAGCGACCGGAGAGGGAGCGACGTGCGGATCGGGATTTTGACGGGTGGCGGAGATGTGCCAGGTCTCAACCCGTGCATCAAGGCAGTAGTCAATCGGGTCGCGGAGGAAGGCCACGAGGTCATCGGCATCCGGAACGGCTGGGCGCCGCTCGTGCGCCACGACATCGACGATCCTGAGTCGGCAGCGCGTTGGTTCCTCCCGCTCAACCCGGGTGTTGTCCGCACGATCGACCGAAGCGGTGGCACGTTTCTCCATTCGTCGCGCACGAACCCGGGAAGGGTGCGGCCAGCGGACGTCCCACCACACCTTGCAGATCGCGCCGTCGGCGAGGGCCCATTTGACTTCACCGACCATGCGCTGCGCGTGGTCGAGTCGCTCGGCATCGACGTGCTGATTCCGATTGGTGGCGACGACACGCTCTCGTACGCGCTGCGAATGCATGAGGAGGGCGTCCCGGTCATCGCGATCCCTAAGACGATGGACAACGACGTTCACGGCACCGACTACTGCATCGGATTCTCGACAGCGGTTTCGCGAGGGGTCCAGTTCATCCACAACCTCCGCACGAGCGCCGGTTCGCACGAGCGGATCGCAGTGGTTGAGCTCTTCGGCCGTTACAGCGGCGAGACGTCGCTGATCACGGCCTACCTCGCGGGCGTTGACCGGGCGGTCATCTCGGAGGTCCCCTGCAACGTTGACCGGCTGTCGGAATTGCTCTCGAGTGACAAGCGAGCTAACCCGTCGAACTACGCGATGGTCACGATCTCGGAAGGCGCGATCTTCGAAGGTGGCGACATGATCCTCTCCGGTGACGAGGACGCCTACGGGCACCGCAAGCTCGGCGGGATCGGTCAGATTCTTGGCGAGCTGCTCAAGGAGCGCACAGGAGACGACATCATCTATCAGCAGGTCGCGTATCTGATGCGCTCGGGCGCTGCGGATTCGCTCGATCTCATGGTGGCGACGAACTATGCGGTCATGGCAGCGGATCTCGCGCTCGAAGGGGCGAGCGGTCGGCTCGTGGCGCTGCGGAACGGGTCGTACACCACCGTGCCGATCTCAGCGACCCGCGAGGGCGTCAAGCGTGTCGACATTGACGAGCTTTACGACGCCGAGGCATACCGGCCAAAGGTTCGTCACGTGACAGGCAAGCCAATGTTCTTGTATTGACAGTTCGGCCGCGGCGGAGCGCTCGTGATTTAAGCTCGCAGTCGTGAAGGTTCTCGGTGTCCTGACGGCGGGTGGTGATTGCCCCGGTTTGAACGCTGTGATCCGTGCCGTTGTCGTACGCGCAACCGAGCGACACGGGATCAAGGTCATCGGGATCCGCAACGGCTGGGACGGGCTGATGGCGGGAGAAACGCGACCGTTCGATCGAGACGCCGTGCGCGGCATTCTGGCGCGCGGAGGCACGATCCTTGGAACCTCGCGCAAGGATCCATACGTTCACGGTGAGGGTCTTGCAAGCTGCCGTCGCACGATCGAGCAAAACGGGATCGAGGGCCTGATCGTGATCGGTGGCGACGGCACCCTCCGTTCAGCGCTGCGCCTTCATGAGGAGGGATTACCGATTATCGGCGTCCCGAAGACGATCGACAACGACATCCCGGGCACCGATATGACGTTTGGGTTCGATACGGCGGTGAGCGTCGCAACCGAGGCGATTGATCGTCTGACGACGACCGCCGAGTCGCACAACCGCGTCATGATCGTGGAAGTGATGGGACGCACGCGCGGTTGGATCGCAACCTATGCGGCAATCGCTGGCGGCGCCGATGCACTCCTCATTCCTGAGCGCCCGTACGACCTTGACGGCGTCGCTCGGATTCTCACTACTCGTCATCGGCGGGGGCACACGTACTCGGTCGTCGTGGTGGCCGAAGGGGTGGAGCCGCCCCCGGGCGCTGCTGCAGAACACGCTGCCATTGATGCGTTTGGCTTCGAACGGCTTGGGGGTGTCGCGTATCGCCTGGCGCCCGCGCTTGAGCAGCTCACCGGGTTCGAGACACGGGTAACGGTGCTTGGGCACGTGCAACGCGGTGGAACCCCAACCGCATTCGATCGCGTGCTGGCAACGCGGTTTGGCGTTGCGGCCGTGGATCTCGCCGCCGAGGGTCGCTTTGGCGAGCTCGCTGCGCTACGGGGCACCGAGATCATCGGCGTCCCGCTCGCCGATGCGTGCGCCGAGGTTCGGGGAGTGCCGGACACGCTCGTCGACGTCGCGACGACGTTCTTCGGCTAGGACCTGATGACCGAACGCCAGTTCCGGCTCGTAGCGGTCGACCTCGACGGCACCCTCCTGCGCTCGGATCTTTCCGTCTCACAACGCACGCGCCTGGCCATCGAGAGGGCGCGCGACGCAGGTGCACGCGTGGTGATCGTTACCGCCCGCTCGCCGAGAAGCGTCGTCGAGCTCGCTCGCGCCGCCGGGATCGATGGCCGCGCGATCTGTGCGAACGGGGCGACGATCTTTGACCTCGACAGCGAGATGATCGTCCGTCATACCGCGTTGCCGACGGCCGTGGGCCACCGGATTGCCAGCGCAGTGCGAGCCCGGTTGCCCGCCATTGCCTTCGGGTGGGAGCTCGAGTTGCGCTTCGGTAGCGAGCCTGCCTATGAGGCTCGCCGTCAGGCGAGCTGGTGGCCACGTCCTGAGAACTCGTTCCCGCCCTGCGACGTGCTCGAGTGGGAGCAGCCATTCACGAAGCTACTCGCCCGAGCCGAGGGTGCAGAGCAGGCCATCGCATTTGCAATTGCACATGAAGCGGCAGGGGACGAAGCCTCGGTAACGCTTACGGGTCAGGCATTCGTGGAGGTGATGGGGCCAGGTGTAACGAAAGGGGCGGCGCTCGCCCAGCTTGCGATCGAGCTTGAGGTTGATCGCAGTGAGGTTGTCGCCTTCGGCGATCACCTCACCGACGTCGGGATGCTGGACTGGGCGGGACACGGCGTCGCCATGGCGAACGCGCATCCCTCTGCACTGGCAGTCGCTGACGAGACGACGTTGTCGAACGATGCAAACGGTGTTGCGGTCACGCTCGAGCGGCTCTTCGGCGCGTCGGGTCGCAGCCCCACCGATACACCATGACCCGGTGACGTCCGTTGCCTCAGCGTGGCTGCGGTCGTCGCGAACTCGTGCCCGTCGGGCGCGATCAGACCTCGGGCGTTGACTCGCCGGCGAGCTCGGCAATGTCCCCAGTGACGACCACCGCGTCGATCCCCGCACGTTCGAGCTCTTCGACATCGGCCCGTGAGGCTGCGCTCAGCAGCGCGATCGCCAGCTTTCCAGCAGGCACATCGGGGAGGAGCTCGAGCAATCGGTCGAGAGGCTCGTGGGAGTCATGATCCGGCCCCGTTGCGAGGAGAACAATCTCAGGATCGAGTTGGTCGAGTGCTCGTGCGAGATCATCCTCGTCGGCCGCGTGCACGACGAGCTCGAGACCCAGCTTCGCGGCTTGTTCCGCAAGGACAGCGAGCTCTTCCGCCTCGGAGTTAGCCAACACGACGACTGCGTCCGCACCGAATGCTGCAGCTTGCTCGGGTGTCGCCCCGTACGCGAGCACGGGAAGACCGCTGTCACCGCGCCGAAACGACGAGCCACGAACCACGAATCCCTCTGCTCCAAGGGCACTCGCGACCTCAGCGCCTCCGTTGTCTGCGAGTTCGAAAAGCAACGAAATTCGTTCTCCCTCGGAGATCGCCTGGCTCAACCTGCGATTCGTCACCAGCTGGATCCTACTGGCCATTCGCACACAATCGCGTAGGGTCGATGAGATGTCGAAGCCCATTCGCCGCGTCTGCCTGCTTGGAGCGGAGTCGACCGGCAAGACGACGCTCGCCGCTGCGCTCGCGGCGTCCTACAACACACTATGGAATCCCGAATTCGGACGTCCATACACGGAGCTTGGACGTGAGGCCGACGCCCGATGGACGAGCGACGAGTTCACCTACATCGCCCGCATCCAGTGTTGGTACGAGGACTTTCTCGCCGGCTACGCCAATCGTCTGCTCTTCTGTGACACCGACGCGTTCACGACGGCAGTGTTCCACGAGATGTACCTCGGGACCACCGCCACGGCCTTTCCCGAGCTCGCGTCTCGCACCTACGACCTGTACCTCGTCTGCGGACTTGACGTTCCATGGGCGCACGACACGATCCGCGAGTTCGAGGAACAGCGGCGTCGCATGCATGACCGGTACCTCGAGCGCGCGTCGGCAAGCGGAGTGCCATGGCTTCTCCTCGAGGGCGTACCGGACCGACGCCTCGCCGAGGCCCGGCTCGCGATCGATGCGGCGTTCGGTGAGAGTGGCTGACGCGCGATCGTTCCGGGCCTCCCCGATGGTTGGGGTGCTCCACAGGAATCCCGCTGATCGCAGCAGACCAGCGCCAGCCACTCACACGCCGATTGGATGCCAGATCGTCTTGAGCTCCATGAACGCGGCGATCTCCCACGGGCTGCGATCGCAACGACGCCGGATCACGCGCTTAACGTTCTCTGTCGCCGCTCGCTCAAGGTCAGCGGTGGCGTCACCTGCTCCGGTGACGTCGATAGCGTTGACATCCATATGGGCCGCCAGTCCCGGGGCGAGCTCGTCCCGTCGCCCGGTGAGGATGTTCACGACGCCACCTGGGATATCGGACGTCGCGATGCATTCGCCCAGCTCGATTGCCGCACGTGGGTGGACATCGGAGGCGACCACGACGACGGCGTTCCCGCCCACGAGAGCCGGGGCAAGTCGTGCGATCAAGCCATCGAGACCCGGCCGGTCGGGCGCAAGGATTGCGACGACGCCGGTTGGCTCTGGAACCGTAAAGTTGAAATATGGTCCGGCGACGGGGTTGGCCGAACCGAGTACCTGGGTGATCTTGTCGGCCCACCCGGCGTACCAGACCACTCGATCAATCGCAGTCTCAACCTCCTCGCGACCGGAGCACACATCGGCCAGCGCCTCGATGCGCGCCTCCATTGTCTCGCCAAGTCGATACAGCACCTGACCCCGGTTGTAGGGCGTCGCAGCGGCCCAGCCCGGGAACGCCTTTCGCGCGGCGACGACCGCATCGCGCGCATCCTTCCGCGACCCCCAGGCGACGTTGTGACCTTCGATCTCGAATGTCCGCCCCGACTCTGAGCGTGGGAACCCACCCCCGATGAAGAGCTTGTACGTCTTACTCACCGGGAGCCGACTCATCGGGACATCACGCATCGAACCTCAGGTAGGCCTCGAGCCCATGCCGCCCGCCCTCACGGCCGAACCCTGACTCCTTGTAGCCGCCGAACGGCGAGGCCGGATCGAAGCGGTTGAACGTGTTCGCCCAGACCACTCCCGCGCGCAGCCGCTCCGCCATCCAGAGGATCCGCGAACCCTTGTCTGTCCAGACTCCCGCTGAGAGGCCATACATCGTGTTGTTCGCCTTCTCGATGGCTTCGTCAGGTGTTCTGAAGGTCAGCACGGAAAGCACCGGGCCGAAGATCTCCTCCTGCGCGATCCGATAGCTCTGCGCGACCCCGGTAAACACGGTCGGCGCGAACCAATAGCCACGGTCAGGAAGGACACAGGGCGGCTGGTACATCTCGGCGCCTTCTTCCTCCCCACTCGCAACAAGCTCGCGGATCCGCGCAAGTTGAGCCGCAGAGTTGATAGCGCCGATATCGGTGTTCTTGTCGAGCGGATCGCCGACGCGCAAGGTGCCCATGCGACGTTTCAGCTTCGCGAGGAGCGGCTCGTAGATCGACTCTTGCACGAGGAGGCGCGAACCCGCGCAGCAGACGTGACCCTGGTTGAACCAGATCCCGTTGACAATGCCCTCGATCGTCTGGTCAAGAGCACAGTCATCGAAGACGATGTTTGCTGCCTTGCCTCCGAGCTCGAGCGTCAACGGCACGCCGCGCCCGGCGAGTTCACGCTGGATCTGCTTACCCACCTCCGTTGAGCCGGTGAAGGCGACCTTGTCGATCCCCGGATGTTGGACGAGGTGCGAGCCAGTGGCACCGTCGCCGGTCACGATGTTGACGACACCTGCAGGCAGCCCGGCCTGCCGACACACGTCCGCAAAGAGGAGCGCCGTGAGTGGCGTCGTCTCGGCGGGTTTGAGAACAACCGTGTTGCCACACGCAAGCGCCGGCGCGACCTTCCACGCGAGCATGAGCAGCGGAAAGTTCCAGGGAATGATCTGGATGGCGACCCCGTGCGGTCGACCCGTCCGTCCCGGAAACGCGTATTCGAGCTTATCGGCCCAGCCGGCGTAGTAGAAGAAGTGCGCTGCGGCGAGCGGCAGATCGACATCGCGTGACTCCTTGATCGGCTTTCCCCCATCGAGGGATTCGGCGACCGCCAGTTCGCGCGCGCGCTCCTGGAGGATCCGCGCGATGCGGAAGAGGTACTTGGCCCGCTCGGAGGGTGCGAGCCCCGACCAGCGCTCGTCGAACGCCGCTCGCGCTGCGCCGACGGCAGCGTCGACGTCCGCAGCTCCCGCCTGTGCCACCTCGGCTAGCGGCTCCTCGGTCGCGGGTGAGGAGCTGGTGAACCACTCACCCGAGCGCGGATCGACGAACTCGCCGCCGATGAAGAGGCCATAGCGCTCGGCAAAGGTGACGATCCCTCGTCCCTCGGGAGCAGGCGCGTAGTCCCAGGCGGCCGGAGCCGGTGTCCCTCCGTGTGGTTCCAGGTCGGCCATCAGTCGATCGTGAACTCGTCTGGCGACCGGTAGATGCCGGTGCGTTGGGTGCGAATCTGCATGAGGACGTCGTTGAGGAGGCTCGAAGCACCGAAACGGAACAGGTCGGGGGTAAGCCAACCGGTTCCGAGTGTCTCATGCACGACGCACAGATACTGGATCGCCTGTTTCGCCGTGCGAATCCCACCTGCCGGCTTCATCCCGATCACGCGACCGGTCTCGTCGTGCACGTCACGGATCACCTCGAGCATGCACAGCGTGACGGGCAACGTGGCAGCTGGGCTCACCTTGCCCGTCGACGTCTTGATGAAGTCGCCGCCCGCGTCCATCGCGATCTGC
>JANNQQ010000017.1:0-5781 GCA_031400835.1 Actinomycetes bacterium
CGTAGCGTCCGCCCTGCACACGGGCGGGCTCGCGAAAGTGCTCGTGGAGGTGGTCGACCCACTCGACGACCCTGTCCTCAAGCGATCCGCTCACGCTCAAATAGTCGAATACGGCGAGATGCTGGACGTACTCGCAGAGACCGACTCCTCCGGCGTGTGGGCAAACAGGCACCCCGAACTTCGCTGCGAGCAAGAGGATCGCTATCGCCTCGTTGACACCCCCGACGCGGCACGCATCGAGCTGGCAGACATCGATCGCCTCGGCTTGAAACAGTTGCTTGAAGATGACGCGGTTCTGGATGTGCTCACCCGTGGCGACTCGGACCGGCGCGATCTCCCGGCGGATGCGCGCGTGGCCGAGGATGTCGTCCGGGCTTGTGGGCTCTTCGATCCACCAGGGATCGTGGAGCGACAGGGTGCGCATCGACGCGATCGCCTGGTCGACGCCCCACACCTGGTTCGCATCCATCATCAGGACTCCGCCAGCACCGAGCGCGTTGCGGATCAAGCCGGCTCTACGGTCGTCCGACGCGAGGTCGGCCCCGACCTTCATCTTGACGTGGGTGAACCCCTCAGCGACCGACGCCCGGACGAGAGATTCCACCTTCTCGTCGTCGTAACCGAGCCAGCCGGCCGACGTTGTGTACGCGGGATACCCAAGCTCGCGCATCTCAAGCTCGCGGGCGGCGCGCCCGCGCTGCCCATCGCGGAGAAGGTCCACAGCTTCCTCAGGCGGCAGGACATCGTCGATGTACCGGAAGTCGACGCAGGCGACGAGCTCCTCGGGCGAGAGATCGGCAAGGAGCTTCCACAGCGGCTTCCCCTCCCGCTTCGCCCACAGATCCCAGACAGCGTTGACCACGGCCGCCGTCGCAAGGTGTATGACACCCTTCTCGGGCCCGAGCCACCGGAGCTGGCTGTCCGAGACCAGCGTGCGCCAGAACCCGCTCATGTCGCCGAGGATCCCGGGGAGCGACCGCCCCACCACGAGATGCTCTAGGGCGCGAATCGCGGCTACGCACACCTCGTTGCCGCGTCCACTCGTGAAGGTCAGGCCATGTCCCTCGATCCCGTCATCCGCGTCCGTGACCAGCACGACGTACGCAGCGGAGTAGTCAGGGTCGACATGCATCGCGTCCGACCCGTCGAGCCAGCGAGAGGTCGGGAAGCGGACATCGCGTGCCTCGAGGCCGATGATCGTTGGACCGCTACGCATTCGAGACCTCGCCGCTCACCACGGGTGACCCGATCTTTACGACCGGTTCTCGGGACTGTATCGCCATATGGCGCGAATATACAATTAAAGATCCGATCTTTGCAAGCACCTCTGGGACGAATCCTCTATCGGTGCTGTCCGCGGTTCCCGGGCGATAGGCTCGGTCGCATGACGCGACCACTCCTCAACGTTCACGGAGCCTGAGGTAGGCCAATGGAACGGGCACGAGCGGTCGTCATCGGCGGCGTAATCACCGGCTGCAGCGTGCTCTACCACCTTGCGCGCGCGGGCTGGACGGACATCGCCCTGGTCGAGAAAGGAGAGTTGACAAGCGGTTCTACTTGCCACGCCGCCGGCCTCGTCACGCAGTACAACCCCTCTCCCACGATGATGCGCTTCCGGCGCTACTCGATCGAGCTGTACCGCGAGCTTGGAGTGTTCGAAACGGTTGCCGGGGCACGTATTGCCTCAAGTGCCGAGCAGCTTCAGGAGCTGCGTCGAGGGGTCAGCCGTGCGCGTGGGATCGGCATGGAGGTGGAGCTGCTCTCGCCGTCCGAAACACTCGAGCGAATGCCCGCAGCCAGCCCCGAGTCGCTGTACGGGTCAATCTGGGTGAACGAAGACGGCTTCGTCGACCCACACACCGCAACGTACGCAGTCGCAAGCGCAGCGCGCGAGCTCGGTGCCCGCATCCTCACCCATCGCCGGGTCACCGGGATCGTTCGCGGACCCCGGGGAGAGGTCGTCGCCGTGCAGACCGACCAGGGACCGATCGAAACCGAGGTGGTGATCAACGCGGCCGGGCTCTGGGCTCCGCGCGTGTCGGCCATGGTCGGGGCGTTCACGCCGTCAACTCCCATCGACCACCAGCACATCGCCCTGGAAGCGGTACCCGGCCATGAGCTCCCACGTGACATGCCCTGCTTCCGCGACCCTGACAACCTCGTGTACGGCAAGTCGGAGACCGGGGGGATCCTGTTCGGCGGGTACGAGCCCAACCCCGCGGCACGCTGGATCGATGGCGCCCCGTGGGATCATGGCGCGCGCTCCCTCCCACCCGATGAGGAGCGGTTTGCCCAGTTGTTCGAGGGTGCAGCGCGCCGTTTCCCGTTCATCCGCAATGCCGGCGTGGTCGCGTTGGTGTGCCACCCGGATGCGATGACCCCCGATGCGAATCCGCTCCTTGGCCCGCTGCCTGAGATCCCCGGGTTCTGGCTGGCCGCGGGCCTGTCGCTCAACGGCTTCGGCGGTGCTGGGGGAATGGGCAAGGCGATCGCTGAGTGGGTCACGACGGGTGAGACCGAGCATGACGTCACTGCGTACCGCCCATGGCGCTTCGGCGACGTGTACCGCGACCCGCAACACGCGGCCGAAGTCGCACGTGAGACGTATCGCTACTACTACCGCCTCCGGTTCCCTCTCGATACGGATCAGCTCGGGCGGCCACGGCGCGTAAGCGGCCTCCACAGCCGAACGCAGGAGCTCGGCGCAGTCTTTGGGACGAAGAACGGATGGGAACGGCCTGATTACTTCACACCGACCGAGCCCTGGCGACGTGCCGGGGAGGATCAGCGCGTCTTTGGCTGGGCGCCACCTCCCTACCTCGACCGGCTCGCCGAGGAGCACAACGCCGTCCGTGAGCGCGTCGGCATCTTTGACCTGACCTCATTCGGGAAGATCGAAGTGACGGGCACGGGTGCTCTTGAGCTCCTCGAGCGCGTGTCTGACAACCGGATCGATAAGCCCACTGGCAGCGTCATCTACACGCAGTTCCTCGATCACCGCGGTGGGATCGTCTCGGACGTGACGGTCACGCGTCTTGCCGACGATCACTTCCGGGTGGTCACCGGCGCAGGTGCGGTCGATACGGATGTCGGCTGGCTGCAGCAACACGCTGGACCATCGGTCGAGATCCGCGAGCAGAGCGCGGAACTTGCCGTGATCGGCCTCTGGGGCCCGCAGGCGCGCGTAGTCCTCCAGGCGGTAACGGACGACGACGTGTCCAACGCGGCCTTCCCGTTCCGTAGCGCGCAGATGCTGCGCGTGACAGGAGCTCGGCTCCTCGCTCAACGCATCACGTACGTGGGGGAGCTCGGCTACGAGCTCTACGTCGCGCCGGACTGGGCCGTCCAGGTGTGGGATCGATTGATGGAGGCCGGCGAGGAGCTCGGAATCACCCCTTGTGGCTATCGCGTCCTCGACTCGCTCCGGATCGAGAAGGGCTACCGCTATCTCGGGACCGACCTGACCGCCGGCGACGATCCATTCGAGGCGGGCCTAGAGTTCTGCGTTGCGGCGGGCAAGGATTTCATCGGGAGTGAAGCGCTCGCGCGCCGTCAGACGGACGGTCTCTCTCGAAGGATTCGCACCCTGCTGATCGGCGACGGCTATGTCACTGCGTACGGTGGCGAGGCCGTGGTGCACGAGGGCCGAACGGTTGGGCGCTTGCGTAGTTGCGCCTATGGGTTCACGATCGGGCGAATGATTGGATACGCGTACCTACCGGTCGAGCTAGGGCCTGGCGCCGAGGTGACCGTTGAGGTGTTCGGCGAACAGGTCGCGAGCACGGTGGTTGATGACGTTCTTCACGACCCCACGCACGCGAGACTGCGCACATGACGATCGACGATGTCATTGCCGGCGTTGCTGAATGGAGCGGAAAGGACGTTGGCGTCGAGCCGATTGACGGCGGCCTGACAAACCTCAACTACCGCCTCACCGTCGAGGGCCAGCGATTCTGCGTGCGGGTTCCCGGCGCCGACTCGGATCTCCTCGCGATAGACCGCAAGGCCGAGTATGCGAATACGCTCGCAGCCGCTCGTGCAGGTGTCGGCGCGCCGGTGGCACACGCCGTCGGCGACATTCCGGTGATGGTGCTTGGCTGGATCGAAGGCGTCACCCAGACGGACGAGCTTCTCCGGGAAGCTCCGGGAAGCGTCGACAAGATCGCTGAGGCCGTGCGCCGACTCCACGCTGGGCCAGCATTCGTCTCCGACTTCGACATGTTCCGCATCCAGCCGAGATACCGGACGATCTGCCGTGACCGCGACTTCCGCCTTCCGGAAAGCTACGACGACTACCAGCCTCTGCTCGCCCGCATAGAGGCGGCGATGGCGGTGCGAGGGCACGACCTGGTGCCCTGCAACAACGATTTACTAGCGGCCAACTACATCGATGACGGAGAGCGGTTCTGGATCGTCGACTATGAGTACGGCGGCATGAACGATCCCTGCTTTGAGCTGGGCAACACCTGCGCCGAGTCGAAGCTCTCGCAAGATCAACTCGAACGGTTGGTCGAGCTCACGTTCGGCGCCTCCCTACGAAACCGGGTCGCGCGCGCCAACCTGTGGGCCGCTGTGGCGAACTACGGCTGGACGCTTTGGGCCTGCATTCAACGTGAAGTGTCCGACATCGATTTCGACTTCTGGGCGTGGGGCGTCGACGACAAGTACGCCCGAGCTGTAGCCGCATTCGAAGGGCCAGATATCGGTGGTTGGTTGGACGCTGTTGAGCGCAGCGACTGAGTCCCAAAGCTCGCCGGCGCACCAGCGGTTCGGCGCTCAGGCGGCGGCTGGCTGAGGATCCGGTCGTACGATCACGGTGTCAGCGACCTCGATGATCTCGGAGATAGGAAGGTCGGCCCGCGACGCGTGCTCACGGATTTTCTCCGGGCTCGACGCCTCGTAGATGCATATGGTGCCAAGCCCACCGTCGCTTTCCGGCAGCACGTACGAGCGGATCCAACGAATGTCGTCGGACATCTCGTTGTCCCCCACATCGCGCGACCGAGCAGCGGCAGCCTGAAGCTCTTCCGGGGACCGCCAACCACCCCGGCGAAGGATCGCATACGTCTTCATCTCAGTCTCCAGATCTGTTGGTGGACATTGAGCTGCTGGGGATACTACGGGCCGCTCCTGCCGAGCCTGGCTCGACACACGCATCACTCAAGGAGAAACTCGCTCGCCCGCCACCCGATCATCATCGATGCCGCATTGGTGTTGACGGAAACGATGTCCGGCATGATCGAGGCGTCTGCCACACGCAGGCCGGTCGTGCCTCTGACCTCGAGCTTGGGGCTGACGACGCAGGCGTCGCTTGACCCCATCCGGCAGGTGCCGACCGGATGGAACCACGTGCCGATCGACTCCTCGATGTACGCGGTGAGCGCCGCGTCGGATGAGATGTCGGGGCCGGGGAAGAACTCACCGTCGTTCCACTCCTCGAACGCGGGCGCGCTCCCGATCTTCCGTGCGAGGCGGATGCTGTCGATGAGCATCTGCAGGTCGGCGGGATCGGAAAGGTAGTTCGGATCGATGACCGGATGGTCAGACCAGTCGGCCGACCGGAGCCTGACGGTGCCACGGCTTCGGGGCTGGGTGATCCCCGGAATGATGGTGTACCGCGCACGCCCGTCGTCGGTTGGAGGCGCGAAGTTCATCTCTTTCGCGAATGAGATCTCGATGTCGGGGGTAGAGCCTCGCGGGATCGAAGAGTGGCCGAACGCGCAGCTCTCGGTCACCATCGAATGCACAAGGGAGATCGGCTGCTTCGAGGTGTAGACGACC
>JANNQQ010000018.1:0-2137 GCA_031400835.1 Actinomycetes bacterium
AACCTACCGACGCCTAGCTCCCGGCGGTTGACACTGAGATACCGTCCGCTCGGCGACCCACGCTGCTGAAACTCTCCCAACACTTCGGTGCGGCATCCGTCGACCCGAACTATTGGACACTCAGTTACGCTCGCCGAAACCTGCTTATTTGCAGGTATTTCGTGATGCCCCCGGCAAGAATCGAACTTGCGCACATGGTTTAGGAAACCACTGCTCTATCCACTGAGCTACGGGGGCGAGCGAGGAAGGCTAGCGCCCGTGCGCCGACGGATCAGGCTGACGTTGCTGCAAGTGCCGCGGCGAAGTCGGCGGCGAGGACGTCGATATCTTCGGTGCCAACCGAGAGGCGGAGCATCCCGGGCTCGATGCCGATCGCTGCCCGCTCGTCGGGCGAGAGCATGAAGTGGGATGAGTTGTAGGGCGCACTGATGAGTGTCTCGACACCACCAAGGCTCGTCGCTTCGGTGGCGCTCTCGGCTGCGCGCATGAAGGCACCAGCGCGTTCGTCGCCACCGGCGACGACGAAGCTGATCATCGCGCCGTGCTTGTGGGCGAGCAGCCGGGCAGCAAGGTCTGCCTGCGCGTACGACGCGAGACCGGGGTAGATGACGCGCTCGACGTCCGGTGAGGTCTCGAGGATCCCCGCCAGCGCCGCCGCGTTCTGCATCTGGCGGTCGAGCCGGATTCCGAAGGTCTTCAACCCGCGCAGGAGGAGGAAGGCCGCGTGCGGGTCGAGGCATGAGCCGAAGGCCATGACGACGAGTCGACACTGGTCAACGACGGACTTGCTTCCCGCGACCGCGCCCGCGACCACGTCGGAGTGGCCGTTCAGGAATTTCGTCGCCGACGCTACGACGACGTCGGCACCATGTTCCAACGGCCGAACGAGAGCCGGTGACGCGAACGTGTTGTCGACAGCGAAGGTCGCGCCTGCAGCTTTCGCAAATGCGGCAACCGCTGGAATGTCGAGCAGCCGAAGTTGCGGGTTCGACAGCGTCTCACCGTAGACAAGCTTGGCTGGCGTACTCAGTGCCCGTTCCCAGCGCTCGAGATCGTCGACCGGCACAAGCTCGACCTCCATTCCAAGACCTGGGAGCCAACGGGTGAACAGATCGTGTGTGTCTCCGTAGAGCTCGCGCGAGGCCACGATCCGATCGCCGGCCTTGCAGAGGCCGAGCACAAGACTCGATATGGCCCCCATGCCGCTGCCCGTGATGAGCGCATCCTCCGCGCCTTCGAGCGAGGCGACAACATCCCCGGCGGCGTCAACCGTTGGGTTGCGTAGCCGCGAGTACCAGACCTCCCCAATCCCGTGGTTCTCCGCGATGTCTCTGTAGCTGCGCTCGTCGAGGACGAACGTTGCGCTCTGGTAGATCGGCTGGACGAGCGGCTCGGTGTGCGGGGCTCGGATCTTCATGGCTCCTCGGCTCTATCGGCATGGGTGATGTGACGATGGATTCTGTACGACCGTATCGCACACTAAACCGCGTATGGACACCACTTTACGCTGTAGTGTGGTGTATCACAGTGGTAAATGCAGCTATGGATCATATTGACCGCGATATTCTTGCCATCCTTCGCGTTGACGGCAGGATCAGCTTTCGCGATCTGGCTGGACGCGTCCAGTTGAGTCCGAACGCCGCCGCCGAGCGGGTACGCCGGCTTCAGCGTGCCGGTGTGATCACCGGCTTCACCGCGCACCTCGACGCGGAAGCGGTCGGCAGGCCGTTGGTTGCCATGATCGACATCCGCTTGCGCCCAACCGTCACGATGGCCGAGGCCGAGGCCGAGTTGCGAAAGCTGCCGCAGCTCGTGATCGCCGCTCACGTCACGGGCCGCTCCGACTACGTCCTCCACGTTGCCTGCCGTGACCGTGCCGATATGGACGATCTCATCACCACCCTCAATGAGCGAGTCGGGGCGGTCGAGACCGAGACGCGGTTGATGCTCCGCGACATCCGCCCCGAGCAACCTGCCTTGTAGGCGGTCCATCCCTCTGCTGGGAGAGCGACTCCGAACCGAGGGATCAAGCCTCACCCCGCGCGGTCGATGTTCGAGACGTGACGCGATTGGTTGTATCGGTTGGAATTGCCGCGGTGCTCGGCTGGGTCGCCGCGACTGCGAGTGCGGAGTCGTC
>JANNQQ010000019.1:0-11639 GCA_031400835.1 Actinomycetes bacterium
CAGGCTCTTCTGGTTCACGACCACCGGCTGGATGATGTGGAACTTCCTCGTCGGCGGCCTGACGACCGATGCGGCGATCGTGCTCTACGACGGGAGCCCAGCCGCACCTGATCTCGACCATCTCTGGAGCCTCGCCGAGGAGGCGGGGATCACCATCTTCGGTACGAGCCCCGCGTATGTGTCGGCATGCATGAAGGGATCGGTCGAGCCCCGCCGTGGGCGGAAGCTCGGTCGGCTGCGCGCTGTTGGCGCAACGGGCTCGCCGCTCGCTCCTGAGGCATTCGATTGGCTCTACGACAAGCTTGGCCCTGATCTCTGGCTCTTCTCGACCTCGGGTGGAACCGACCTCTGCACCGCGTTTGTCGGTGGTGTCCCGACCTTGCCTGTCACGCGTGGCGAGCTGCAGGGCAGGGCGCTTGGCGCGCGCATCGAGGCGTGGGATCCGGACGGGCGGTCGCTCGTCGACGAGGTCGGCGAGCTTGTCATCACCGCGCCGCTCCCGTCGATGCCCGTCGCATTTTGGAATGACCCGGACGGGAGCAGGTATCGAGAGAGCTACTTCGAGGTGTTCCCCGGTGTCTGGCGTCACGGTGATTGGATCGAGATCACAGACCGCGGGACAGCGATCATCACAGGACGCTCCGACGCGACGATCAATCGAGGAGGCATTCGTATCGGGACGGCCGAGATCTACCGCGTTGCCCTCTCGATCGACGAGCTCGCTGATGCGCTTGTGGTCGATCTCCCTCGCGTTGGAACGGAGGGGTGGATGGTGCTCTTCGTCGCTCTCGGGTCGGGACACGATCTGGACGACGAGCTGGTTGAGCGCATACGGACCCAGCTGCGCAAAGACTGCTCGCCTCGTCACGTCCCAGACGAGGTACGACAGGTGCCGGAGGTGCCGAGGACGCTCTCGGGCAAGCTTCTTGAGGTGCCGGTGAAGCGGATACTCATGGGCGAGCCGAGCGACCAGGTAGTCAGCCGCGATGCGCTGGCGCACCCCGCTGCGCTCGAGCCGTTCGAGGCGTACGCACGAGCCCTCGTCTCCCCCAAGAAAGCGAGCGGCTGCTAATCGGCGCTGGAGGTCTTTACGACGTCGAGCTACGCCGGGGCCACGACGGCCGAGGTCGGTACCGCGGGCCTCTCAGAGCCGATCCTGTGGTGCCACTCCGCGTCGAAGCGTGTCCTGTGAGTGGCGTTGGCTCTCGGGAACGTAGAGCTCGATAGGGGATGATCCAAGCTCTAAAACGGTAGGCGGAGGAGCCAGAACACAACGAGGCCGGCCGCTAGTGCAATTGCGAGGTTGCGCGTCCTCCAGGCCGCCACCACAACCACTGCCGCCGCCACGATCCGGATCTCCCCCTCGCTGCGCGCCCCCTGAAGCGATGGTGTCACGAGCGCCGCAAATACTGCGATGGGAACGAAATGGAGGAAGCGGAGCCAGAATGCGGGCAGTTCGACTCGGAGCGTGAGCCCGGTGAGCCGCGAGCCAAAGGTGACCGCGACCATGCCGGCGAGTGTCAGCCAGAAGGTCATCGAGACCGCCACCCAATCATCGCGAGCACGTCTCACCCATCTCGCAGCTCCGTATGACCCGAACCGCCGGCTTCTTTGCTCTACCGTGCGGCCACGACAGTCGTAGGAGCACAGAGGCAGTGTTGTTCGTGTAGACCTGCTCGCGAAGTTGGCGCGTGGGATTGACGTGGTGGACAAGGGTGTACAGGCCGGGAGCGAGAGCGGTGAGATCGACGTCCTGACCATGAAAGAACGCGGGATACCGGTCGCGGTAGCCGGGGGACGATCCCTCGATCACGCTGAGCGCGTCGGGACGGCCCGTCGCGCAGTTGCCCGTGAACCGGGGAGGCCCGACCTTCGGGCCTTTCAGCACCGCATTGCCGTACCGGTCGATGAGGCAGAACCCGCTCTTTCTATCGCGGACGACGACTTCCGGGTTGGATACACGGCGCAGCTCGTAGTTCTCGAACGGCTGGAGATGCCAGTGGTAGTGGGGTGGGTGCGGCTCGAAACGCAGCCGCCCGACGCGGGACATCGTTAGTCGTTTCCCGTCGCGGAACTCGATCACCTGGTCGGCTCTCATGGTCGCCGACTCGGGCTTGCGATTGCCGCGAATCACGAGGGCGCCATCGCCGAGGTTCTCGACGACCGAGGTGAAGCCGAGAGCCCAGCGCCCTTTGAGCTTGAGGATCGTGAGATCGGACGGTGGCCGCTGGTCGAGGTCGGGGAGGAGCGCGCCGGTAGGCGGCACAAGACGTGCCGCGACCGTGGCCCAGACCGGCTCGGTGTCACCGTCTGCGCTCTCGAGCCGACGCACGCCGGTTCCATCGGCGGCAGCGATCTGGATCGTCCTTCGACCGTAGGACGCGCGCGCAAAGGTGAGCCGGTCGCCGGATGGCGACCAGTCGGCCGCTGTGTCGGTCGTCGGGCCTGCGATGAGAGGCTCGGGAACGCGCGTTGCAACGTCGACCTGCCAGAGATCGCCCCGTACGTCGAAGGCAACCGTTCTCCCCGACGGCGACCATGAGGGCCCATGCGCCTCTCCGGTCGTGGAGGCGAAGAGCTCGATCGTTCCATCTGTGGCCGATACCAGCCATAGGGCAGGTACCCCATCACGGTCGGACGCAAAGACAACGCGCCGCCCCGTTGGCGCCCAGGCAGGATCGGTGTTGCGCCCACCCTCGGCCATGACCCGGGGCGGGCCTGAGCCATCTGCACGACCCACGAGGATCGTGCTCTGGGTACCTCGGGAGCTCTCCCAGGCAAGGAACCGACCACCTGGCGACCACGCGGGGTCGGTGTCGGACGCGCGAGGGCTCGAGGTCAGGCGTCTGGTGCCACCATTCGCCGTGTCGACGACGTAGATCTCTGGATTCCCGTCACGTTCGGACACGAATGCCAGCCGGCGCCCGTCCTGCGAGATCTCGAGGTCGTGGTCGCCTGGTAGGAGCCACGGCAGCTCGACGGTCCGAGCCCCATCTGGGCGATGTGCCGTCGCGACGGACGATGAGACGGTCACCACGACTTCGTGCGCCGCGATGGCGTGTTGCGAGCGTAGTGCGGAGGTAGCCACTCCTGCGAGCACTGCCGTTAACGCAAGGGCTGTCGGGCCGACGGCAAGGAGCATTGGTCGCCGCCACCAGGGGTCACGCTCCGAGCTCCTAACTTGCATCATTCACCTCGGTTGCGAGGCTGCTTGCCGACGGAGCCTTGTCGCCCCGCGTCAGCCAGGCGCCGAGAAGTGCCCCCACGACGCCTGTCACGAGAATTGGCAGCCCTCCTGTGAGCGACCGCGAAAGTGCCCACGCCATGAGACCCGAAGCAAGAGCGACCGTCACCTCAGCTCGTGTTCGAAGAAGCGGGACGAGAAGGGCAAGGAACGCAAGCGGGAAGACGATGTCGACGCCGAGCTTCTGCGGATCGGGGATCGCGGACGACGACAGCGCCCCCACAAGTGTTGCGAGGTTCCAGGAGACAAACAGGCTGAGCTCTGTCCCAAGCAGTGTTCGGAATGTGCGCGCGCCTCTGGCGATCGCAACCCCAAACGCCTCGTCGGTGAGAAAGAAGCCGGCGATCGGGACCTGAGTGCGTGTGAGCGGGACGGTTTGGCTCAACGAGAGGCCGTAGAGCACGTGGCGTACGTTGAGGAGGAAGGTGGTCAGGACGATCGAGAGGCCTCCTGCGCCGGTCGCAAACAGTCCCGCTGCGCTCACCTGCGCACTACCGGCAAAGACAAAGAGCGATAGTGCCTGGGTCTCAATGAGCGAGAGTCCGGCTCCGCGTGCGGTCACCGCGTACGCGAGGGCGAATGGAATCACACCGAGCCAGAGCGGCACCATCGCCCTGAAGCCGACCCAGAAACCATCGAACCTTTCCGTCGCGGCCATCCGTCATCTGTATCGGACCAGCAACCGAGCGGTAGAGGCAAGGGCGATCGCGCGTCGATCGCGCCGCCGGAGACGGTGGCGCTTGCTGTTCGCCCGCCCAAATCCCGGTCCCCCTCCACGCCGGAGCCCAGCTTGCCTGGGCGGGAGGCTGATCGGCGACCGGAACGTCGCTTCCGCAAGGGAAGGGGGCCGGTGGGGGGTAACCGCAGGTTTCCCCCTGCCAATAGAAACGCCCCCGGCTGCGGCTCCCGGGGGCGTTTCAGGTTGGGCTCTCCGTACGGGATGTCGATGTGAGCTCGTGACTCTGCGGCCCAGTCACGTTGTTCTCCGATCGACACCTGTCCCCGGTCGGTTCACCCCGTATGCAGATCTTGGCGTTGACCCGCTACGTCGGTGAATCTGACTGTAAGGGACATGTCCGTAGAAGTCAAGTAGTCAGATCAAGTGATTTACGCTATCTTTACTTCACTAGACGATTCCCTCGTCTGGTGCACAGGGATCCCCCGTTGGGGGGAGCGACGGGAGAGGTGACAGCACGTTGAGTGAAGCGGGCATGGATCAGGTGACCGCCACCGTGACGCCGCAGGTTGCGTCTCGTCTGGGCGAGCGCGTGCGCTCGCTGCGGTTGGCTGCCGGCCTCACGCAAACAGAACTTGCCGGGGACAGGTTCTCGAAGGAGTACGTGAGTCAGATCGAGCGCGGCAAGACGCGTCCGACGGAGGACACGATCACGTGGATCGCGGCCCGGCTCAATGTCGACCCCGAGTTCCTTCGGCGGGGAGTTGCGACTGACCTTCGTGATCGGGTCGAGGCGAAGCTCACGCGCGCCGAGGCGCTTTCCGAGGCCCACGAATACGGCGATGCAATCGTCGAGTTTGGGGCGGCCAGATCGCAGATCGGCGCCACCGAGTCCGCTGAGCTTGAGGTTCGCGCACTTGCGGGCGAAGGCTGGGCGCGGATGCAAAATGGTGATACCCGCGGAGCACTCGATGTGCTTCAGGTCGCGCGCGAGTTGACGGAGTTGGCGCAATTCTCGGATCTCGAGCGCGCAGAGGTTCTGTTCAGGCTTGGTTGCTGCCGATACAAGCTTTCGAGCATCTCGACGGCGATCGGCCTCTTCGATGAGGCCCTTGGCCTCGTCGATCGCTCGGAGCTACCGTCCGACCTTCTCAAGGCGCGCGTGCTGTCGTGGCGCTCGCGCTGCCGTCGCCGTCAGCGCGACTTCGAAGCGGCACGGGAGGACGTCGAGCTTGCGCTCGAGCTCGCGCGCGGCATGAACGATCCTCGAGTCGTTGCGGGAACCTACTTTCAGGCTTCACTCGTAGCCGAGCAAATGGGGCACCTTGTCCTGTCGCGTCAGTATGCGCAGCAGGCTCGGGCGCTCTACCAGGAGCTCAACGACCAACGGACGACCGGCCGCCTGATGCTCAACCTTGGTGGCCTACAACTCCTGCTCGGCAAGCCCGAGCAGGCGATCGAGCACCTGAACGCATCATTCGCACTCGCCGTCGAGTCTGGCTCTCAGCCAGACGCGGGTCAGGCCCTGGGAAGCCTGGCATCGGTGCATCTGCACCTCGGCGACCACGAGCTTGCGGATGAGTATGCGCGCAAGGCGCTTGCGCTTCTCGAAGATCGTGAGGACTTCCTCGATGAGATCGGGCAGTCGAGCCTCGTGCTCGGGCGCTCGCTTCTCGAGCGGGGTCGTCTTGACGAGGCCGAGGAGTGCTTCAGGGCGGCTGACGACACGTTTGAGCGAATGTCGTCGGTCGGCCACAGGGCGGGGGCTTGGGTCGCGCTGGGAGACCTTGCGGAGCGTCGTGGGGACGCTCGTGAGGCAGCGCGGCTGTACCGGAATGCCGCTGAGGCACTCCGGGCCATCCGTTTCTGAGAAAGGAGGACACCACATGTCTCGAGCGCGGCTACTGCTGCTTCTTGGCAACCTCGCCTTGATCGCTGCTTTCCTGGCCAAGTTCAAGGCGCCAGGCTTCAAGCCGACCTGGTCAGACGGCGACTGAGGCGCTGCGGGTCCACAATGGGCGTACATGCGCCCCACTGCGGCCCTCATCGTCGTCCTTCTTCCGCTTCTTGCCGCGGCCTGTAGCGGTGGAACCGGAGGAGTCGAGAGCACGGACTCACTACCCGCAGCGCCTCCAGGGGAAACCCTGGAGGCGCTTTGGCATGCACCCGGCGAGGACGTGGCTGTCGTCCCAGGGACGTCGGACTACGCGCCTGGCCCAAACCGCATCTCGTTCCTGATCGTCCGCGCGGGCGACGAGCTTGTCGAGCGGCCGACTGCGAAGGTGTATCTCGCACGTGCACTTGCAGCCGTTCCGTTTGCGACGACGACCGCGACGCTTGAGCCGATCGGCGTGCCAGGAGGCGACACGGCCGATGCTGGGAACATCTACGTCGCGATGGTCACGCTGCCAGGCCCGGGCAAGTACTGGTACATGGCTGAGCCCGTAGGCGGCAAGCCGATCCAGGCGCTCGGAAACATTGTCGTCGGGAAGACCAGCGCAGCCCCGGCTCTCGGCGATCCGGCCATTGCTGTTGACACGCCGACGCTTCGTTCGACCGGAGGCGACCTCAAGGCGTTGACGACGTCCCGTCTCCCCGACCGCAAGCTGTATGAGCGTTCGGTTGCAGAGGCGCTGACGGCGAAGGAGCCGTTCGTCGTCTCATTCGCGACGCCGCAGTTCTGCCAGACGAGGACGTGTGGCCCAGTCGTCGACGTTGTGTCCGCCGTGAGGAAACGTCTCGCCGGACTGGGAGTTCGATTCATCCACGTCGAGATCTATAAGAACAACGACCCGGCCCTCGGCGTCAACCAGTGGGTCGACGCGTGGAACCTTCCGACAGAGCCGTTCACGTTCGTCGTCGATCGTCGGGGGATCGTCCGCAACAAGCTCGAGGGTGCATTCTCGGTCGCGGAGCTCGAGTCGGCGGCGCGCAAGGTCAGATGACTCTGGGTGACGCCTACGGTGCGCTTGTGCGCGACGTCTACGAGGGCCGGCAGCCGTTCGAGATCGTCGAGCGAAACGACGGGTACATCGGCGTTGGCCGTTTCGACTACCTCGCTCCGCGGCGTCGCTGGCTTGCTGTGGAACGGCGGGCGCTGCGACAGATCCGTGGTCGCGTCCTCGACGTCGGCTGTGGGCCTGGGCGACTCGGAACGGAGTTGATGGCGCGTGGGCAGGAGGTCGTAGGGATCGACGTGTCACCGGGCGCGGTTGCACTGGCTGCCGAACGCGGCGTGCCGGCTCATGTGCTCCGGTTCGAGGACCTCGATGATCGGTTCGGCTCATTCGACACGATTGCGATGCTTGGAAACAACTTCGGTCTCTTTGGAACACCCGCGCGTGCGCGCAGGCTGCTGCGCCGTCTTCACCGACTCGTCCGGCAAGGCGGACGCATTGTCGCGACCAGCCTCGAACCGACAAAGACCGATGACCCGATACACCTGGCCTACCAGGCACGCAATCGGGAGCGAGGGCGCCTCCCGGGGCAACTCCGACTGCGGGTGAGGCACCTCAACCTCGCAACACCATGGGTCGACTACCTCCTTGTCGCACCCGACGAGATGGCTGAGCTCGCCGAAGCGGGCGGGTGGCGCTGCTCGAGGTTCATTCGGGACGATGGGCCTGTGTACGTCGGCGTGCTCGAGCGTCTCTAGACTTCCGCCGTGTCGCACATCCTCACGGAGCTTCCTACTGGCGAGCGGATCGGCATCGCCTTCTCCGGCGGACTCGACACCTCAGTCGCCGTCGCCTGGATCAGGGAGAAGGGCGGGCTCCCCTACGCACTGACGGCTGATCTCGGCCAGGCCGACGAAGCTGACATCGCCGGGGTACCCGACCGAGCGAAAGCGTACGGCGCCGAGGAAGCACTTCTTGTCGACTGCCGTTCGCAGCTCGTTCACGAGGGACTCGTTGCCCTCCAATCCGGTGCGTTCCACATCGCGACCGGCGCCAAGACCTACTTCAACACAACGCCTCTCGGGCGAGCGGTCACCGGGACGATGCTTGTCCACGCCATGCGCGAGCACGGCGTGGACGTGTGGGGCGATGGGTCGACGTACAAGGGCAACGACATCGAACGCTTTTTCCGGTACGGCCTCCTCGTCAACCCCGACCTGCGGATCTACAAGCCCTGGCTCGATCCGGTGTTCGTGGCGGAACTGGGTGGGCGCGCCGAGATGAGTGAGTGGCTGCTCGAACGCGGTCTCCCGTATCGCTCGAGCGCCGAGAAGGCGTACTCGACCGACGCCAACATCTGGGGCGCGACGCACGAGGCGAAGGAGCTTGAGGCCCTGGGGCGTTCGATGCACATCGTCGAGCCGATCATGGGTGTCGCGCACTGGAATCCCGAGGTCGAGATCGCACCGGAGACGGTGACCGTCACGTTTGAAGGTGGCTGGCCCGTCGCGCTCAACGGGGTCGCGTTCGCTGACCGGATCGCGCTCGTCGTCGAGGCGAACACGATCGGGGGCCGTCACGGTCTCGGGATGTCGGATCAGATCGAGAATCGGATCATCGAGGCGAAGAGCCGCGGGATCTACGAGGCACCGGGAATGGCTCTTCTTCACATTGTCTACGAGCGCTTGCTGAGCGCGATCCACAACGAGGCGTCGATCGACGCCTATCGCACCCAGGGTCGGCGCCTTGGCCGGCTCCTCTACGAGGGACGCTGGTTCGATCCACAGGCTCTGATGCTTCGCCAGAGTCTGTGCAGCTGGATCGGTTCGGCCGTGACAGGTGAGGTCACCCTCGAGCTTCGGCGTGGCGACGATTACACGATCCTCGACACCCGCTCGGAGAACGCGACATACCACCCCGAGCGGCTCTCGATGGAACGGGTCGAGGTTGCGAGCTTCGGTCCCCTCGACCGGATCGGCCAGTTGACGATGCGCGTGCTGGACATCGACGACTCGCGAGCAAAGCTCGAGCACTACCAACGTATGGGCCTGACGACCGGCGAGGGCCCAATGGGCGTCCTTGATTCGTGATCGGCGCTGCCTCGACCCAGAAATAACGAAGGCCGCCGAGGGGAACGGCGGCCTTCGGTGGATCGGGGAGAGGAGACGCTTCTTGGGGAGGTGTCTCCGTCCGAGGGCATTTTTCGACCTCGGTCGGACATTCCCTTCACGGCTCGCGGAGGCCCCGATCCCGCCGTATCTAGACTCGCTTGAGTGACTATCCCGTCCCTGACGTCTCTTGCCAAGGCAGGCGGGTGCGCGGCCAAGTACTCAGCCGCACGCCTCGAAACACTGCTTGCTGGACTCGTGCCTGCCGACGCGGTCGATCTCCTGGTGGGACTCGATCCGTCAGACGACGCGGCGGTCTACCGGCTCGACGACGAGCGTGCGCTTGTCTTTACCGTCGACTTCTTTCCGCCCGTCGTCGACGATCCGTGGACGTATGGCTACATCGCAGCGACGAACGCGCTCAACGATGTCTTCGCGATGGGCGGCTCGCCGCTTCTCGCTCTCTCGGTGACGGCCTTTCCGGAGGAGCTTCCCACGGAGGTGCTTGGCGACGTTCTCGCGGGCGCGGCTGCCGCGGTGACGGCCGCGGGCGGGATTCTCGCAGGTGGACACACGATTCGAGACGTCGAGCCGAAGTATGGGCTCGCCGTGGTGGGGCTCGTGCACCCAGATGCCGTGTGGGTCAAGAGCGGGGCGAAGCCGGGCGATGCCGTCTTACTGACGAAACAACTCGGTACCGGGCTCATCCTCCAGGCCCGTCGTGACGGCTGTGATCCCCCGGGGGCTCACGACGCAGCAATAGCTGCGATGACCACATCGAACCGCGCAGCCGCCGAAGCGCTGCGCGCCTTCTCGCCGAACGCAGTTACCGATGTCACGGGCTTTGGTCTCCTCGGCCATGCCCACGAGACTGCGTTGCGCTCAGGCGTGCGTATCGTGCTTGAGTCGGAGCGCTTGCCTCTGCTGCCGGCGGCACTCGAGCTCGCTACCGCGGGCGTGGTGACTGGAGGCGACCGACGGAATCGTGAGTTTGCAGGGCCGCACGTCGAGTCTTCGGCCGTACCCGCATTCGAGGCGGTCGCGTACGACCCGCAGACCGCAGGCGGGCTTCTCATCACGCTCCCGGCCGATCAGGTCGCGGTGCTCCAAGCGAGCTTCGTCACGGCGGGTCTAGAGCTCTGGCGCGTCGGGGTGGTCGAAGCGGGTGCGGGTGTCGTTCTCCGCGGCGCTCCATCCTCAACATGAGAAATCCACTTCGGATTCGGGAGGGATCGTCAGCCCGGTTTCTTCGAGCGGCGGTTGCTTCCCTCGCGATGCTGGCGATCGTCGTCACCTCGGGTGCCTTCGTCCGGCTGACCGGGTCGGGTCTTGGCTGTGAGAACTGGCCGCGTTGTGGCGATCTCCCCTTCCCCGCGCAGGGGTATCACGCCTTCATCGAGTTCGGGAACCGGGTCGTTGCGCTCATTGGCATCGCGCTGTCATTGCTCGCGTGGCTCGTGTCTCGAGCAACCCCTTCGGTAGAGCCGCGCGTGAGACGTGTGGCACTCGCGGCCTTCCTTGGCACGGTTGCGCAGATCCCGCTCGGCGGGCTCACCGTGATCCTCGAGCTCCACCCACTCGCCGTCATGTCGCATTTCCTCCTTGCTCTCGTTGTCGTGGGGTTGGCAGTCGTGCTGGTGCTGGAGGCGTGGAGTCATCACCGTGGGCTTGCAGCCTTCGAGGCGCCGAATTGGCTCAAGGGAGTCGCAGTTGTGGTCGTCGTTGCGTGCGCCGCAATGGTCATCACCGGAGCGGTGGCGACGGCGTCCGGGCCGCACCCAGGTGCCGACTCGGACGTGCAGCGCCTCGGGCTCGGGATCACCGACACCGTGTACGTTCACGTACGCGCGGCCGCCGTATACGGCATCGGACTGCTCGCGGTGGGGTGGTTCGTGTTTCGGCTCCGCCGCGAACTCCCGGGGCTGGCCCGACTGGGGGTGGTGCTCATTGCCGTGGTTTGCGGGCAGATGATCCTCGGCGAGGTGCAATATCGGAATGCGCTCCCGTGGGGTCTTGTGCTCGTTCACGTCACGCTCGCAGCTGCGATCTGGGCCTTGACCATCGCTGTGGCGTACGCGCTCTGGAGGCCGCCGCGACCACTGGCGATAGGCTTCCGCGATGAACCCTGAGCTTCGAATCACGGAACGCCCGACGTTGCGCCGTCCCGTGCTCATCACCGCGTTCGCGGGTTGGAACGATGGTGGTCAGGCTGCGACCCTCGCGGCCGGGTATCTCTCGCGGCAGTGGGGTGCCACGCGGTTTGCGGATATCGATCCTGAAGCGTTCGTCGACTTCCAGGCCGTGCGGCCGACCGTCACCCTCGATGAGGATCTCACTCGCCGGATCGAGTGGCCCGAGAACGCGTTCTTTCACGGTGTGATCCCGGGCGCCGACCGCGACGCCATCGTGCTGATCGGAGTCGAGCCTAACTATCGCTGGCGGAGGTTCGTCGAGCTTGTCACAGACCTCGCGACCGACCTCGGCGTTGACCTCGTGGTCACGTTGGGCTCGCTGCTAGCGGACGTACCGCACACGCGCTCGGCGCCCGTGACAGGCGCCGCAACCGATCCGAAGCTGGTCGAGGAGCTTGGCTTGCAGATGTCGCGGTACGAAGGGCCGACCGGAATTGTGGGCGTGCTTCACGATGCCTGCCGCGAAGCAGGGCTCCGCTCGGTGAGCCTCTGGTCGGCGGTGCCGCACTACGTCTCGCTGGC
>JANNQQ010000020.1:0-4653 GCA_031400835.1 Actinomycetes bacterium
GGCTACGACCGCTCCTACCTCCGCGTCAACGGCTTCACCGGCTGCGACCTGCTCACGAATCTCGGTCGACGAGATCGCGTGGGGCGGGATCGGGTACACCGTGACGCGCTCGGCCAGCACGAGTGCGGCGAGCACCTCCGCGATCGCAGCCTCCTCCACTCCAGGTCGCGTCGCTACACCAAGACGCGCAAGCGAGAGCACGCGCTCCGGATCCTTCCAGCTGAGGAACGAGGCGAACTCGTCGGCGCCGATCAGGAACACAGGGTCGTCAAGTGCGAGTGCCTCAAGCGACTCGACCGTGCGGCCGTAGGGATCGAGGCTTACCTCGACCTCCGCAAGATCTCCGAACGCGATGACCGCGAGCGCGAGACGTATGTCCGCCGGTGTCTCAACCGCCTTGTGGCCGGGCTCGGCGATCACGCGAACGAGAAGCCGATCGAGACCAAAGTGTGCGATTCCACCTTCGGCCACTGCGCGATGGCCAAGGTGTGGAGGGTCGAACGCACCACCAAGAACGCCGACGGTTACGGCTGCCACTCGAACTCCTCATCGCCGATCTCGACGGTCGCACCCTTACGCACGCCGGCTGCTCGCAGAGCAGCATCGAGCTCCTCCCCTTCGGGCGAGGTGCCGACGACGCGATAGCCCGCATCGGTGCGAAACACCCGGAAGGCCCTACGGCTGGGCGGAGTTGGGCGATACTCGAGGAACTCTGGCAGCTCCGTAGCGACCTCGGGGCTCGGCCCTTGGGCTGCTGGGCACAGGCGGAAGAGCGCCAGCTTCAGCTCCTCGATCCCCGCGCCGGTCGCACACGACACCCGATGGACAGCGACGATGCGCTCGTCCTCCACGGCGAAAGGCGCGTCTTCGGGGGCGAGATCAGACTTGTTGAGGACAACAATCTGCGAGCGCTCGTCGAGCCCAGCGCCATAGAGGGAGAGCTCGCGATCGATGAGACGAAAGCGCTCATCTGCGTCGCCTTCGGAGCCGTCGTTGACGTGCATGAGGAGCCGGGCACGTTCGAGGTGCGCAAGGAAGTCGTGACCCAGGCCAACGCCTTCGCTCGCCCCCTCGATCAGACCAGGCACGTCCGCGATTGTGAGCTGCGCGCCCGATGGCGACTCGACCGTGCCGAGCACCGGCTGAAGCGTGGTGAACGGGTAGTCGGCGACCTTTGGCGTGGCGTTCGAGATGCGGCGGAGGAGCGACGACTTGCCGGCGTTCGGAAACCCAGCAAGCGCAGCATCGGCCAGCAGCTTGAGGTGGAGCTCCAATGCGCACTCGGTCCCCGGAAGGCCGGTTTCGGCGAAACGAGGTGCCTGCCGCGTCGGAGTCGCGAACTGCGCATTGCCGCGACCACCGATGCCACCGCGCGCAGCGACGAATCGCAGGCCCGCACGGTCGAGGTCGGCCACGAGCTCGCCATCTTCGCCGAGAAGCTGCGTTCCAACGGGCAGCTCGAGAATGATCGAGGCGCCGTCGGCTCCGTGCTTGCGCGTGCCACGCCCGTTGCCGCCGGGCTCGGCCTTGAACGATGCGCGACCACGCAGCACCGAGAGATCGCGCAGGTCGGGATTCGCAACAAGAACGACATCGCCGCCGCGACCGCCATCACCGCCGTCCGGGCCGCCCTTGGGGACGAACTTCTCGCGGCGGAAACTCAGCCCACCGTCACCACCGCGACCGGCGCGAACCGTGATGTTGGCGCGATCATGAAACATCGCTAGTGAGCGCTCGTGGAAGCTCTGAGACGCTCGTGGAAGCCGCCATCAGCGGCTTCGCCTCTACTCGGCCGATTCGGCGACAGAGACGAAGCGACGCTCGCCACTGCGCCGGAACTCAAGCACGCCCGGGCGAAGCGCGAACAAGGTGTCGTCGCGACCGATCCCAACCCCTGGACCGGGCCGAAACCGTGTGCCACGCTGCCGCACGATGATCATTCCGGCCTTGACCTGCTGACCGGCGAAGAGCTTGACGCCGAGACGCTTGCTCTCCGAATCACGACCGTTTCTGGAAGAGCCAAGACCCTTCTTGTGTGCCATCTAGCTCGCCTCCTCCGCGAGCGCCGACTCAAGAGCGGCGATCGCACCTTTGCGGTTTCCGTGCGCGGTCTCATGGGCGAGTGCGGCCTCTACCGCACCACGATCCCAACCCACGACAGCGGTCTTCAGAGCGGCAATAGTCAACTTGGCGTACCCCTCGGGAAGCAGCGACGCTGCCGACGCAGGCGCGGCCGAAGGGGCCTCGACCTTAGCGGCCGGCGCAGCGCTCGAGACGGGCTCGGCCTTCGCCGAGGCCGCGCGCTTCTTGCCCGCTCCTATCGATTCGATCTGGATCTGAGTGAGCGACGAGCGGAAGCCGGTGTGACGCTTGTATCCCGTGCGCTTCTTGTACTTGCCGATGCGGATCTTCGGACCCTTCGCCTGCATCAGCACCTTCGCGGTCACCACCACATCAGCAGGCGCGATCGCTGTAGCGCCGTCGCCGCCGACAAGGAGAACTGGAGGCGTGAACGTTGCCCCATCCTCAATCCCAACGACTCTGTCGACGAGCAGACGCTCGCCCTCACGGACGCGATACTGCTTGCCGCCGACGGAGATGATCGCGTAGCTCATGCTTCAGGCCTTCTGACGAGGAAAACGCGGGTCAGATGCCCGCGAGCCGCGGGATTGTAGCGAACATGCCACGAAACGGTGCTTCAAGCTACGGGCGTCGAGCATCGAAATCCTCGATCCACTCGGACATGGGAACGTACCCAGCGTCTTCGGGCGGTGACTCGATCTTCTCGGCTCCATCCGTGACGGCGGAATCGTTCTTGGGGCCGTTCGCGGCGGTTGCTGGTCGCGGCGTTCGCTGACGCGGCCTGGCCGGCTGACGCGGAGCCTGCTTCACCTCGACCGGCGACTGCGGACTGTCGCTTGGGACGGCCTCTGGGGTGGAACCGTCGTCCGTCGTACCGACGTCGCTTGGCGCGTCGCTTCCAGACGGATCGTCATCGCCCCCTTCGGTCTCTACCCCTGCAGCAACCTCGCCAACCGGACGCTTGCGCCGGTTGCGACCGCCGCGCGAGCCGCGCCGGGTCTTCTTCTTCACAGGCGCGCCGCCCGCCTCGCCATCGGTGGTCACATCCGAGTCGGTGCCATCGATCGACGTGTCCGGCTCTTCGACGGACGTGGTCGACACCTTCGCGCGTGACGTGGTTGGAACGGCGCGGCTCGCGTCGGTCGCGTTGGAGCGTTGATCGCCGCCGTCCGGAACGTGGATGCGAGATGGGCGGCGACGAGCGGGTTGCAAGCGAGGGCCGTCGCCGGTTGCCTGGGTCTCGGCCGAACGCGACTCCGAACTGGACGCGGGGGCAGCCGCGATTGCGGCCTCATCAGCCCCGGTGCCCCCATCCTCGCGTGGCACGTCGTCGTCGAGCGTGTCGTCGAGGCCCACAGCCGAATCGCCGTTTGCAACGACGCCGTCCGCGCCGACAGGACGCTTCGTCCGTCGCCTACCACCACGTGATCCTCGTCGCGTTCGCTTCTTGACGGGAGTCGCGCCAGGCTCCGCGATGTCACCTTCATCACGCTCATCGGATTCCTCACCGGTGTCCGCTTCGTCGGTGTCTGCCAGGTCGGTCTCCGCCTCGTCGGCGACCGCGCTGACGTCCTCCACCTCGACGCCGTCGTCCACGATGGACTCGGCAATCTCGACGATCTCGACATCCTCGACCTCTGTCTCGACGGCGTTACCGTCTATCTCCGACAGAGATTCGGTCGCGCTCTTCCGTCGCGCCGGAGCCCTGGTGGGCTTCTCGGCCTCACTCTCGAAGGTGATCGCCGCCGCCACTGATCCAGTTGTGACAAGACTGGCGAACGCTTGCCCTTCAAGCGCCCGACCGATACGGACGGTGGCCTTTCGACCGACGAGCTTTGCCGCATCGGCGACGATCACGTCGATCCCATCGACCTTTGCAGAGGCGGTCGTCAGGTCGTGGAGACCGATCTCGCCGAGCTTGACTTCGAGCTCTGCGCCCTCCTCAACGGGACTCGCCGGGCGGAGGTCATCAAGCCGACCCTCGGCAAGCACCTCGCAGTAGTCGCCATGGGCGTGACCCTCGGCGGCAACCAGGAAGAAGCGGCGTCGGGTCGCCTCCTCGAGCTCGGCGAGGCGATCTCCTCCTGCCCCGGCGAGGATCGCGAGGGTGCGGGGATGCACGGCAATCTTGTAGGCCTGCACACGCGAGCCTGACCCCGCGGTGGCGAGCGCACGCAGCTTGCGCTCGACGATCATCGCCGTGGTCGCGTCGGAAACGACGATGCCGTCGCCCGCGCAGGTCGGGCATTTGCGCGTCATGACCTCGCGTGGCCCGTCGGTGACGTTCTGACGCGTCATCTCGACCAGGCCAAGCGGTGAGATCTCGACGACGTAGGTCTTCGTCCGGTCACGCTCGAGCTCGTTGCGCAGGGCTTCCTCGACCGCCTGGCGGTTCTTCGGGTTCGCCATATCGATGAAGTCGATGACGATGATCCCGCCGATGTCACGGAGCCGAAGCTGCCGAACGACCTCCTTCACAGCTTCGAGGTTGTTCTTGACGATCGTGTCCTCGAGTCGCTGTGTCGAGGTCTTCGACCGTGACCCGACGAAGCGCCCCGTATTGACGTCGAT
>JANNQQ010000021.1:0-3790 GCA_031400835.1 Actinomycetes bacterium
GCTAGCTAGTTTCTGTCGCGAAACGCCCAGAATCGGCTTGGGTGGCCGCTTCTGGGCGACGGTGATCGCCACGCTACGGCACTTGCCCCGCCGATTCGGCTGCGTCGCACGCCAATGACGGCTATGTGGACAGGGCGTCGCCCCATCAGTCGACGCTCGACGAGTTTTGTCCCGCGATCTGCCTGGTTCAGATCCGCAGCGCTGCGAGCAGCATGAGGTTCTGCGCGACGACGCTCAGTCCGATCAGCAATCGAAAGCCCTGGTCGCCGTGCCACATGCACCGCGCGATGCCGCGTCCGCGCTTGAGAACAGAGATCGTCCCCTCGATGCCCGCGCGGAACTTTTGCCCGCGGCGAAAGTCGCCACTCTTTTCGCGTTCGATCTGCGCCTGGGACTTCGTGCCGGACTTCGGAATCGACACCGTAGCGACACCTGCCTCGTTGAGCAGGCGGATGTTCTCGGCGCTGTAGAAGCCGCGGTCACCGGCGAGCATGTTCGGGGCCGTCCCGAACTGCTGTCGATGGACGGCCAAGATCGACGGAAGTTGAGTGACGTCGTTGGGATTGCCGTCGAGGACAGCGAAGTGGCTGATCAAGCCGCTTCCAGCCTGCGCGAACAGAAGCTTGCGGCCGTACTCCGTCGGCTTTCGAACCTTGCCCCGGACGATGATCTGGGTGTGCGGTTCGAAGATCGACACGATCTTCTCGGCGGCCGGGACAGGGTCGTTGAGGAAGACTCGGCGCCGTGTTTGAACGATGACCTGCTCGACGAGGTCGCCAGTCCGTTCTATGGCGTTTGCGAGGCTACGCAGCACGGGATCGGTGGTCACCTTGGTCACGACCGCCGCGATAGCCATCGCCATCGTTCGCGCTGACCGGGTGATCCGCAGCAGCTTCTTGTAGTGCTTCTTGAGCAGCGCAGGCTTCTCCTCGCCGCGTTTCCGCGCTGCTTCCTCGATGCGATGAGCGAGGCGTTTTGCCGAGCGCGTTTGGTCGGTGAATTCCTCGGCAACCGATGGCTCGCGCTCGCGAACGCGCTTCACCAGCCGCGTCAGCACGCGAACACCGTCGCGTAAGAGCGAGCTGTCGGTCGGATAGTGGATGTTCGCCTCGGTCACGGTGGTATCGACGCGCAGGCGCGAGCCGTCCTCGACCTCACCCTCTACAGCCCTCTTCACCAGCGCCTCGTGGATGCGGGCGACGGTGCTCGGCGACAGCCGGAGAATGCCGCGGTTGAAGGCATCGGCCTTGGGCAGCCCACCGTAACCCCACCGAAGGAACTGACGGAGATATAGGCTGTCGCTAACTCGATCTCGCGCTTCGCGGTACGTCCAGTTGCGAACCCGCATGAGGACGGCGAAACGCAGCACGCACTCTGCCGACAGTCCAGTGCGCCCGCGCTTCGGATTCGATAGGCCGGCCACTAGATCGCGCTCGACCCAGTCGAGCAACTCGGGTGTCGAGCTGAGGATCTTCGAGATCCCTTCCAGTACGGGATCGCGTTCAATACCGTTGTCTTCGATGAGTTGATCGAGCATCGCGTCGACCACCGGGTGCTTCCGCTCGGCTTTCGTTCGCACAGTCCATCGCCTCCGCTCGGTCTTCTCGGTGACGAGACGCCTGCCCCGACTCGACTGGCAGTATATCATGCTGCCAGACTGCGATACAACCTGCTCGAGGATGTTTCGATGCCGGCGCGCTCGGACTCTGACGCCGCGACTGTCGTAGCGCTGAACGCGCAGCGCAAAGCGCTCATGGCGGCGATCACCGCGCTCGGAGACCTGCGGCAAGGATCACTCGTCGAGCGATACAAGCGGTGTGGGAAGCCCACGTGTCATTGCGCGGCCGAAGGCGCGCAAGGACACGGCCCGAGTTGGTCACTGACGCGCGCCGTCGCGGGCAAGACCATCACGACCGTCATTCCGCCGACGGCGGTCGAGGAGACTCGACTTCAGATTGCGGAGTACCAGCGACTCAAAGAATTGGTGGCCGAACTGCTCGAGGTCAGCGGACGCCTCTGCGATGCCCGGCGGGGGCGAGTCGGACCAACCAAGACCGAACCGCCACACGCCGCCCGAGCTGGGACTTCGAAGCGAGCGGCGCAGCCCAAGTCATCGAGGCCGCCCACGTCATCGTCGAGGAAACCCAAGCGAGGATGAACGTGTCTCGTGGCCGCGGAGGCTGCTGCCCGCCTTCGAGCGTCGGCCCTCGTTTGACGCGCCGTGCGGAGGGCAAGTCAGGCTTCCTGTTCGCCGACAACTACGCAAGTGACGAAGGATACGGCACTTGCGTGTTTCGCGACAGGAACTAGTACCATGTCTCAGAAGTTCGCGAAAAATTCGTGACCTCCGCGCGCAATACTCTCGTGACCACATCTGGGAGGTGTCTCATGGCGAGAGGGCGGCCCGCGCTTCCGATCACGCTCACGGGCGACGAGAGGGATTGGCTGGAGAGAGCGGCGCGGCGATGGAAGGTGTCGCATGCGCTGGCGGAGCGGGCGCGCATCATCCTGAAGATCGCGGATGGTCAGACGGGCATCGACGTTGCGAACACCGTGGGGGTCACCAACAGCACGGTTTCGAGGTGGCGCGCACGGTTTCTCGAGTTCCGACTCGCGGGGCTCGGCGATGCCCCGCGAGCCGGTCGCCCGCGAACGATCGATGACGATGCAGTCGAGGAGTGCATCCGCTGCACGCTCGAGGACACTCCGAAGAACGCGACGCACTGGTCCACGCGCTCGATGGCTGCTCGGATCCGCTTCGACAAGAGCACCGTGTCGAGAATCTGGCGGACCTTCGGGTTGCGCCCGCACGCGTACAAGACGTACTCGCTCTCCACGGACCCCGAGTTCGTCGCCAAGGTCCACGACGTCGTGGGGCTGTACCTGAATCCTCCGCACGGGGCCCTCGTCCTGTCCGTCGACGAGAAGCCGTCCGTCCAGGCTCTGGATCGTCGCCAGCCCATGCTGCCGCTGTTCCCGGGCCAGGAGGCGCGCGGGAACCACGATTACGTGCGGTGCGGAACCACCGATCTCATCGCGGCCCTCAACGTCGCCACCGGTGCAGTGATCGGCAAGTGCTATCCCCGCCACACCGCCGTCGAGTTCCGCAAGTTCCTCGATCATGTCGACGCCTCGATCCCGCCCGAGCTGACCGAGGTCCACGTGATCATGGACAACCTCAGCACCCACAAGACGGACACCGTGCGTCACTGGTTCCTGAAGCGGCCGCGATACCACGTGCACTTCACGCCGACCCACGCGTCCTGGCTGAACCAGATCGAGATCTGGTTCAGCATCCTTCACAGCCGCCAGCTCAAGCGCGGCGTGCACCGCTCCACCAAGGATCTCCGCGCGGCCATCGAAGCGTTCATCACCGACGGCAATGAACATCCCCGGCCGTTCAAGTGGACCCGGACGGCGGAGCAGATCCTCGGGTCTGTCGCGCGACTGGCAGCGCGCATCCGCCCCACGAAGCCGACCGAGGATGGCGGCACGGATTTTTCGCGAACTTCTGAGACAGGGTACTAGCTAGGCTCGAACGGGGTCGTTCCTGGGCGTCGCGGCCATCGCCGCTATGTCGCGGCGGAGCCGGTCGCGCGCGAACAGCTGCTCGACGCCCCATCCGATCGGCCGCGCCAGGGGAGCGAGCCGACCGAGCTCCGCTGGCGTCGGCGCAAGGGGGGCCAAGGATCGGACGACGTGCGGATAGGTCGATCGGGCTGCAAAGCGCTCGACGAGCGTGAGAAGGGACCACAGCGCAACCATCGTCAGCGCGACGCCGCCCATGAAC
>JANNQQ010000022.1:0-1806 GCA_031400835.1 Actinomycetes bacterium
CGGGCGATCGTCTCACGCGTCAGCCGGTCACCGTCATCGCTCGCCTCGGGTTCGCCAAAGCGCACGCGGCCATACGCACGCGCAAACACCCAGAGCTGAAGGATCTGCGCGCCGATGAGCGTGGAGGCCACCAGTGCCAACATCGTGTGGATCTGCCAGGTGCGACCAAAGATGTCGGTCGGCCCACCTGCAAGGAACACCATCCCGACGAGTCCGATCACGAGGAGGAGAAGCGCGGGCGCAAGAAAGAGCCAGCTCGGGCTGTAGAGCAACATGAAGCGAACGTGACGCCAGGCGTCACCGAAACGGTTGAGCTTCGACTCACCGACGCGCGGGAAGTAGTCGATCGGAATCTCACCGACCTTCAGGTTGCGTCGGAAAGCCTTGAACACCATCTCGGACGCGAACTCCATACCCGTTGAATGGAGATCCAGAATCGGTAGCGCATCCCGTCGAATTGCGCGCATCCCACAGTGGGCATCCGAGATCTTCACGCCGAACATGAGATTCAGCATTCCGGTGAGGATCGGGTTGCCGATGTTGCGGTTGAGCCACGGCATCGCGTCACCGTGGATCGTGCCCTCGAAGCGCGAGCCGACCACGAGATCATCGCCAATCGAGAGCCGGTCGACGAATGCGCCGAGCTCCGCCATTGGGTATGTCTCGTCGGCGTCGCCCATCACGATGAACTGTCCGCGTGCATGGGAGAGACCCGCGAGGTATGCGCTGCCGTAGCCGCGGCTATCCTCGCGCACGACGGTTGCTCCATGTTCGGCTGCTACCTCGGCCGAACGGTCGGTAGACGCATTGTCGACGACGACGACTTCGCCTGTCCGACCTGACCGGTGGATTCCCATCCAGGCCTGTTCGACGACTCTGCCGACCGCGTCCTCCTCGTTGAGGCAGGGGATCACGACGGAGATCTCAGGTGCGTCGGGCATGCTCAAGCTGGGCCACGGTACCACCGCCACCCGGAGCCGTCTCCGCTCGCGTCCGTATCGTTGCAGCCGTGAGTGTTGCTCAACTGGTGAACCCTGTGCTCTCCGTTGTCGTTCCCGTGTACAACGGCGGCCCGTCCATCGTCGACAACGTCGAGGCGATCCGAGCGGCGATCGTGAGATCGCTTGGCGATGAGCCGTTTGAGCTCGTTGTCGTCTCTGATGGCTCGATAGACGGGACTGCCGAGCGCCTCCTCGCAGAACGGCTCGACGGCGTTCGCGTGATTCACTACGACCGAAACCTCGGCAAGGGATATGCAGTCAAGGCCGGGATTCTCGCATCCCGTGGAGCCTGGGTGGGTCTCTGCGACTCCGACCTGGATCTCGACCCTGCCGCTCTACCGGAGTATCTCCGGGTCGCCCAGCGGGAAGGACTTGACCTCGCGATCGGATCGAAGCGTCATGCCGAGTCGATGGTTCAGTACCCACGCTCGCGCCGGATCGGTAGCTGGGGATATCAACGGCTGAACCGCATGCTGTTCGGACTCGAAGTCCGGGACACCCAGGTGGGCCTGAAGGTCATGAGCCGGGGTGTGGCCGACGAAGTTGTCCCGCTCTTGCTCGTGAAGCAGTTCGCGTTTGACCTTGAGCTACTTGCCGTCGCGCATGCGTTCGGGTTCACAAAGGTGCGCGAGATGCCGATTCGGCTGGACTACCGATTCACCGGCTCGGGCGTCCGCTCGGCTGCGGTCGCTCGAGCGCTTCTTGATACGGCTGCTGTGTTCTACCGGCTTCGGATCCTCAGGACATACCACCGCAAGAGACGGCTTCTGCCTCTTCGCGTTGAGCACTACAGACCCTTGGTTTC
>JANNQQ010000023.1:0-2138 GCA_031400835.1 Actinomycetes bacterium
TCCAGCGACTCGCCGACCGAGTGTCGGCGATCTTCGTCCCGGTGGTGATCCTGATCGCCGCAGGGACGCTCGGGTTCTGGCTGACCGCGGCAGCATCCGATAACGCAGCGACGGCGTTCACTGCTGCCGTGGCGGTGCTGATCATCGCGTGCCCGTGCGCACTTGGTCTCGCGACACCAACAGCGCTCATGGTCGGCACGGGGCGCGGCGCGCAGCTCGGGATCCTGATCAAAGGCCCTGAGGTGCTCGAGCAGACCCGCCGGATCACGACGATCGTGCTCGACAAGACCGGCACCGTCACCGAAGGCCGCATGTGGGTCATTGAGGCGACGCCCGCCACTGGCTTCGAACGGCATGAGTTGCTGCGTCTTGCTGGATCCGTCGAATCGGCAAGCGAGCATCCCATTGCGCAGGCGATCGTCATCTACGCCCGAGCTGACCTCATAAGCCTCGAACCCGTCGAGGGCTTTACGAATAGGTCAGGCCTCGGCGTCGAGGCGGTCGTCGACGGGCACGCCGTCGTCGTCGGTAGGCCGGCGATGCTCTCTGAATGGGGACTTGATCTACCACCCGAGCTGGCCGAACGATTCGAAGCAGCGGAGGCCGAGGGTCGCACGGTCGTTGCGGTCGCGGTCGATGGAGCTCCTGCAGGCGTGATCGTCGTGGCCGATCGCATCAAGGCAACGTCACGCCAGGCGGTGGACGAGCTGCGCGCACTCGGCCTGACGCCCGTCCTTCTGACGGGTGACAACGAGCGCGCCGCACTCACGATCGCAGCGGAGGCTGGTATCGAGCAGATCATCGCGAACGTCCTTCCGGAGGACAAGAGTGAGGTCGTTGCACGGCTTCAACGCGACGGCGAGGTGGTTGCGATGGTCGGCGACGGCGTCAACGACGCACCGGCGTTGGCAATGGCAGACCTGGGACTCGCGATCGGTACCGGCACAGACGTTGCGATCGAGGCGTCTGACCTGACGCTCGTCTCAGGCGACCTGCGTGCTGCAGCCGATGCGATCCGGCTCGCCCGCCGCACACTCCGTACCATCAAGGGCAACCTCTTCTGGGCGTTCGCCTACAACGTTGCTGCGATCCCGCTCGCCGTGGCCGGACTCCTGAACCCGATCGTCGCATCGGCCGCGATGGCCATCTCGAGCGTGTTTGTCGTGACCAACAGCCTGAGGCTGCGGCGCTTCCGCAGCCTCAGAGAGGAGACAGGATGACGGGCTACGCCGCCGACAAGGAGGCTCTAATCAAGCGCCTCCACCGCATCGAGGGACAGGTTCGAGGCATCGAGAAGATGGTCACCGAGGATCGGTACTGCATCGATGTTCTCACGCAGATCTCGGCGGTGACAACCGCCCTTGAACAGGTCGGTGCGAAGCTGCTTGAGGGCCACGTGACCCACTGCGTCGCCGACGCCATCTCAAGCGGCGACAAAGCTGCCGCGCAGGAGAAGACGACGGAGCTTCTCGAAGCGGTGCAACGGTTCGTGCGAACCAGGTAGGGCTCGACCACAGCCGTCCATTCGACCCACGAGACCGCTCAAATGGCCCCTGCACCGGCCGATGACTCAACTCGTGACACAGACCTGGGGCAGTTCGACCGGCCTACGCAATCGTCTGGTCGAAGCAGCGGCGCACCTTCCGATCGGGGATCCAGCCACTCTGGTCCGGATCGCCCGCCTGTGCCAGGATCCGTCCGCCGAATCGCGCGAGGTGGCTCGTCAGGTTCAGCGAGACGCCGCGTTCACGGCCACCGTCCTGCGCCTCGCGAACAGCGCCCGCTACGCACGCGACGGGCCTGTCGGCGAAGTCGGGAACGCGATCTCACGTCTCGGTCATCCCCTGGTTGGCTCACTCGCACTTGCGACCCCTGGGCTGCGGATGCTCCGTGGCGCGCCCGACGATCTCGTGGGGGCAAGCAAGCGACTCCATCGTCACGCCGTCCGGACGGGGCTCGCGGCACAGCTACTCGATCCTACGGGGGACGCCGAGCTCAGCCTCGCCGCAGGTCTCATCCACAACATCGGCCAGGCTGTTTCCCTGCATGATCTGGTAGTCGAGATTTGGCAGCGGGAGCGGCTCGTCTTCATCCACGATGAGCGCGAGCCAGAAACGCAGCCGCGCGATCTCCACCGC
>JANNQQ010000024.1:0-5407 GCA_031400835.1 Actinomycetes bacterium
GGGGGGGGGGGGGGCCCCCCCCCCCCCCCCCCCCCCACCGCCGAACTACGCCTTCCGCGCGCGCGTCCTTGAGGCGGTGCTTGTCCGCTTCTTGGCCGTCGGTTTCACGCTCTTGTCGCTTTGGCCCTTCTTGGCGGCTTCGATCGTGGCGCGCAGCGCCTCGAGCAGATCGACCGCGGGCGCGAGCTCGACCGTTGGAGTCGGCGTGGCAAGCGGCTCACCACGCTGCTTCGTCTCAAGGAGTGCGCGCAGGTCGCGGCGGTAGTCGCTCGTAAGCAGTGCCGAATCGAAGTCGGCGGTGAGCCCTTGAACAATCTGGCGGGCGAGCTCCAACTCGGCCTCTTTGACCTCCGTTCCCTCCATCGCCTCCTCGATCTCCGCTTGGGAGTACACGTCCTCGGCGAGGTACAGCGTCTCGAGCGCGAGCGCTTCACCCCGAGGACGCACAAGGCACAGCGACTCGCGACCCGACCGGACGAAGCGCCCGATCGCACCCGTGCCGCTCTCCCGCATCGCTTGCACGAGGAGCCGGTACGGCCGACGCTGAGCGACGGTTTGCGCAGGTACGAGGAAGTAGGTGCGATCGAGCCAGACGGGATCAACCGCGTCCAACGGGATGAAGTTTGCGATCTCGATTGCCCGTGAATCATCGTGTCGCTCGATTGCCTCAAGCTCTGCCTCCTCGACGATCACGAACTGACCCTTGGCTACTTCAAGGCCTTTGACGAGCTCGTCGCCGGACACCTCGCAGTCGTGGGTGGGGCACCACCGCTTCTGCTTGATCGGCGTCATGCACTCGCGATGGAGCAACCGAAACGACACGTCCGATTGCCGCGCAGCGGCCTTCGTTGCAGGGGCGACTCCGACAGGAATGCTGACGAGGCCGAAGCTGAGTGATCCGTTCCAGGAGACGCGCATGAGTCCTCGCAGTGTACGCCGGGACCATGGATTTCTCCTCCCGCGCCGGGATTCCTACGGCGAACGTCTCGCGGTTTGATATGCCCGCAACCCTCACCAAGCCTTTAGTCTTGCCCGATGAGCGACAAGCGGACGATCGGACGGCTCTGGCAAGACGCGGTCGCGGCGGGTCACGCCGATCCTGCTTATCTCTACCGCCACCACGATCACTGGCACGGTGTGACGTGGGCGGAGGCCGCCGAGCGGGTCGACCTGATCGCCCATGGTCTTCTTTCCCGTGGGATCCAGAAGGGCGACGCCTTTGGGATTTTGGCGCGCACGTCGGTCGAATGGGCGCTTTTCGACTACGCCCTCGCGCTGATCGGCGGTGTGACTGTGCCGGTGTATGCGACCGGTTCGGCACGCGACAGCGCCTTCGTGCTGGCTCACGCTGAGGCAATCGGTGTTCTCGTCGACGACGAGCCGCATCTCGAGAAGCTCAAGGCCGAACGGGCCTCGCTCCCCCTGCTCCGCGAGGTGCTGACCTTCGAGAATCTCCCCGCGCTGGAAGAGGACGGGCGAACCCACCGAGACGCGCACCCGAACGCGGTGGCAGAGGCCGCCGACGCCGTGGACGAAGACGACCTCTACACGTTCATCTACACGTCGGGGACGACCGGCCCGCCAAAGGGTTGCATGATCCGTCACCGCAACTACTACGAGATGATCGCGGTTACCGATCACCTGCCGCAGTACCTCATGCGTGGCGATCTCTGCCTGCTGTACCTCCCGCTTGCACACAACTTCGGGCGCCTCGTCCACCTTGGTGGGCCGTATGCCGGCTACACGATCGCTTTCGAGCCCGACCCATATGCCGTGGGCGAGGCGCTTGTCGAGTTGCGCCCGACCGTCTTCCCAAGTGTTCCGCGTCTATTCGAGAAGATCCACACATCAGTTCTCGCCGCCTTCGACGAGGCGACGGGAGCGAAGCGCCGCCTTATCGACTGGTCACTCGACGTCGGGCGCGAGGCGGGTCGACTGCGTCAAACGGGCGAGAAGCTCCCCTTCGGGCTCGCGATCCGTCACCGCCTCGCAGACCGCGTCGTCTTCGCAAAGGTGCGGAAGCGCCTCGGCGGTCGTCTACGCCTTCCGATCGCTGGCGGTGCTCCGCTGGCGAAGGAGATCGCCGAGTTCTTCGACGCGCTCGGCATCCGGATCATGGAGGGCTATGGCCTCACGGAATGCACGAGCGCCGCGACGACGAATCACCCCGAGGCCTACCGTTACGGGACGGTGGGAATGACCCTCCCGGGCTTTGAGCTTCGACTCGAGGCTGATGGCGAGCTGCTCATCCGGAGCGAGACGGTGTTCGCCGGCTATTTCAAGGATCCAGAGGCGACGGCTGAGGTGTTGGATGGTGACGGTTGGCTCCGCTCGGGCGACATCGCGACGATCAGCGACGACGGTTTCGTCACGATCACCGACCGCAAGAAGGACATTCTTGTGACTGCCGGGGGCAAGAACATCTCTCCGCAAAACCTCGAGAACGACCTTAAGACCTCAAGGTTCATCTCGCAGGCCATCGTCGTTGGCGACCGCAAGCCGTACGTCGCTGCGCTGATCACGTTGGACGCAGCCGAGATCGAGCGGTGGGCGCAGGCGGAGGGCATCGAAGCGGACGCCGCGGCTCTTGTAACCGACGAGCGCGTCGTTGCACTTATCCAAGCGGCGGTCGATCAGGTAAACGCCGACCGGTCGCGATATGAGCAGGTAAAGCGATTTACGATCCTCCCTCGGGACTTCGAGATGGCCCAAGGGGAAGTGACCCCAACCCTCAAACTCAAGCGGCGCGTGGTTCTCGACCACTTCGCAGACTCGGTCGAGGGCCTGTACGGCGAGCAGACCGAGAGCCCCCAAAACTGACCGCTGCCGTGGTCTTGCTCCCACCAATCACCGCGTCGAACCCGTTCGCGGTTGAAGTGCCACGCGTTTCACCTCAGTAGGAGTAGTTCTTCAGCAACGGCGCCGACTCGTTGGCTGAGGGCGTAGTCGATCGCTCAGTTCGTCATGCGCGTGATGGCTCTATCGAAGAGTCGGTCACCGAACCACTTGCGAAGGCCGATCAACAACCTGGCTGACCTGCCGGCGGCGTAGCGTGTCTTTGGCCGCCGGGTGCGGAGCGCCTTGGAGATCACGTCCGCGATCAGGGACGGCGGCGAGGCCGTGCCGGCCTCGTAGGAGTCACGGGTGCTCTTGGCCATCTTCTGAGCCTGTTCGGCGTAGGCCGAGCTCCCTGATCGTTGGAGCAGCGGGCCGACCACGACATCAGCGAACTCGGTTCGAATAACCCCTGGCTCGATGATGATCACGTCGATGCCAAACGGCGCGAGCTCGATCCGCAGGCAGTCGGACCAGCCCTCAAGGGCGTGCTTGGTGGCGTGATACCAGGAGCCCAGCGGGGTGTAGATCTTGCCGCCCATCGAAGAGACGTTCAGAATCGTTCCCGCGCCTTGCTCCCGCATGTAGGGCAGCGCGAGCTGGGTCAGGCGGGCCAGGCCGAAGAGGTTCACTTCGAACTGGTAACGCGCGTCGTCGAGGGTGGTGTCCTCCATGGCTCCGTACGACCCAAAGCCCGCGTTATTGATGAGGATGTCGATCCCGCCATGCTCGGCGGTGATCCTGTTCACCACGGCCACGATGTCGCCGTCCTTGGTGATGTCCAGTTCGAGCGCGATGGCTCCGAGCTCCTCCAGGTCGCGCATCTGCTCAAGCCGCCGTGCGGCGACGTACACGGTGTAACCGTCGGCCAACAGCCTCTTAGCGGTCTCCTTCCCCATGCCGGACGATCCGCCCGTGATGAGCACTGTTCTCACGTGTACTTCTCCTTCTCGGTGTACCGCTCCGGCTCCATCGTTGGAGTCTATTTTGGGACTCGTCAAAAGTGGTCGAGAGTCGGGATGGCTGTTGTGGCAGTAAGGCAGCTGTGAAGATAGAGCGCGGTGCCTGGGTCGCCTGTCCAGAGCGTGTGGCGACCGCGACCGTACTCGGCTCGAGCCTGCTCGATCTGTTCGATGGCGTGCATCGCGAACCCGCGCGCGCGTTCGAGCCAGTGCTCGTTGCCCGTGCGCTTGAACAGCTTCAGGAAGGCGTACCCGTTGCCAGCGGTGCCGTGGCAGAGGTTGGCGCCTTTCTTCAAGGGGCCTGCCTGCCACGTCAGCTCGCCACCGGCTAGCAGCAGTTCCGTCAGCTGCTCGTCGTGCGGAGCAAGCGAGGCGAGGGACGCGACGATCCCCGGCGCACCGTGACACCATTGGGTGCGAATCGGCTGTGTCCCGGCTCGTGGCTCGACAGACATCGGCGGCCATTGGCAAACACCATCGGCACGAAGGGCGTATGCGGCTACCGTCGCAATCGCGCGCTGCTCGAGCGTTGCGCGGCGTGCTGGATCGAGGTCACCCTGGCCGAGCGCGAGGACATTGCCAGCGAAACCGTGCGCCGGCCCGAGATACCGAACGCGGCTCCCGTAGAGATCCTGGAGCCAGAGATCGTCGCGCCACTGCTCCCACAACAGATCCGCAGAGTTGCTCCACGCCTCGCGCCAGTGCTCCGCACCCGTGCGCTCGTACATGACCTGCGCCGCGATCATCGTCCCTGGAGCTCCCCACATCAGCTCACAGGACCGGTTCGCAGCGTTTGCGCGCACTGCTTCGAGCAGTCGTTCTTCCTGCCACGAGGCAGGTGCCAGCGTGTGAGCGACCAGAAGGATCCCGGCCTCACCCATCCACAGCGATGGGACAGGCCCTTCAACGTCGTCCTGATAGTCCGGCTGGGCCTGGTAGCGCTCGACCAACCCCACCGCGACCGGAGCCCAGTCACGCCGAAGATCGACGGCACCGGCGCGCTCCAGCTGATGCAGCGCCCAGATCACACCGGAGGCACCCAGGTAGAGCGAAGCCACCTGAGGAAGAGGCCCGTCCGCCTCGTCGATCGGATGCGCCCGCCACAATGCGTCGTCGTCGAACGCGCTCTCTGCATCGGCAACAACCGCCACGATCGCCGCTCGCACACGATCAGCATCCCAAGGACGCTGGGTCAACGGCTCATGACTCGAAGGGTCGAACAGCATGGGTAGGTCGGGGCGAGATCACCTCGGCCGCCGACCGAACAACATACAACTGCGAAGTCTCGTCTGCCCTGTCGGCGTCCTAGAGTGATCGCATGCCCGACTCAGTGCGCCATGGCGAGGTGTTCGACGCGATCGCGGAGGCGTACGATGCGCGCCGCTCCGGCTATCCGAGTGAGATTGTCGCCACTGCCGTCGAACTGGCGGGTCTCGGCCCAGGTTCCTGCGTCGTCGAGGTCGGATGCGGAACGGGGAAGCTGACCGAGGGGCTCGTTGCGTGCGGCTTGCGCGTCGACGCTGTGGATCCGAGCAGGAACATGATCGAGTTCGCGCGGCGGCGGGTGAAGGGGTCTGACCTCGTCCGCTTCCACCTCGGCCGCTTCGAAG
>JANNQQ010000025.1:0-6850 GCA_031400835.1 Actinomycetes bacterium
GTGTAGCCGAGGGCGATGAGTGCGTAGACGCTCCCGAGCGTGAGTCCGTTGACGGTGAGCTGGATAAACGTGTCCACGGGAGCGCGAGTCTACTCAGGGGGTCATGAAGGGTGAGGGGGGCGACCGCGAACGGTCGCCCCCCTTTCACACGAGCGATCTAGCCGACGAGCTTGTACGAGCCGTTCGGCTGAATCTGGAAGATGTAGAACTTCCCGTTCAGCGGATCGTTCGACTTCGTTGAGAAGCGGAAGTCGCCGCCAAGAATCCACTTGGACACCTTGACGCTCTTGACGCGCTTAAGCACGGCGCGCCGATCTGCGATCTTGCCGTTCCCTGCATCGCACGCCTTCTTGAGCGCGGTCAACGCAACCTGCACCGCACCGTACGCAGGCGGGCCGAAGGAGCCGAGCGTCGTGCCCGGATTGTCCTTCTTCCAACCGGCGAGGATCGCGGCGCTCGAAGGCACACCACTGATGTCCGGTGCGAAGTTCGAGACGTACGAACCGGGCGTCTTGAACTTGTCGGAGTCGTTCGAGCCGTCTCCGCCGAACACCTTGGCCTTCTTGCCCTGCTCGATGAGCTGCTGCGCAAACGTATTGGCATCAGCTGGCTTCTGGGTCGGGAAGAAGACGATGTCAGCGTCGCTCGGCACCTTCGTCACGAATGACGAGAAGTCGGTGACCGTATTCGACACGGACTGACGGGACGTCGAGACGCCCTTCGCCTTCAGCACGATCTCGGCGACGTCCGAAAGCCCAACGGAGTAGGGCTCCTGGAAGTCGAAGAGCACGACCTTCTTCACGTTCAGCTTGCTGACCATGAAGTTCGCATCGCTCGGACCCTGGATGTAGTCGCCCGGAACGACACGGAAGAACGCTCCGGTCGCCTCGCGCGGGCTGCCCTTGGTCAGAGACGTGCGCGTCGCCGACGGCGAGATGTGCGCCATCCCGGCATCGAAGTACGTCTGGCTCGACGCGGCGACCGCGCCTGAGGTCGACGGCCCGATGACGGCAACGACGGTCTTGTCAGAGACGAACTTCTGCGCGACGGTCTGCGCGATCGCTGCGCCCTGCTCCACCGGTGTGTCACCGACGATCAGCTTGACCTTGAGGCCGAGCTTCGGAGCAAGCGTCTTGACCGCATACTTTGCCCAGCTCAACTGCTCTGTGCCGAGGAAGCCAGCGCCGCCGGTCACCGGGGTGACCATGCCGAGCTTGAGCGTGCTCTTGCAGTTCAGGACCTGAGACTGATCGGCCGTCGACGAACCCGCGCCGGCCGTCGAGGCGAACGCCGCCGCGACGAACGTTGCGAGCGCGTAGACAACGAGTCCACGCTTCTTCATTCAATTCCTCCTTGTGGGGGTACCCAAGTGATGTGGGGATGCACGAGTAAGACGAGCCGTTCCGCTTGTTGTTGCTCTGCCGGGGAAGCACCCCGGCGCCGCGAGCAGAGGCAACTGTCGCAGGCGAAGCGGTGACATGTCAACCGGTTGTTAACTATCGAGGGGTGGCGCGAGCGCCGCGTTCCAACCTGCCGTGTCGACAAATTGCACGAAGCGGACGACCTTCTCGCCGTCGAACGTCCAAACATGCGCAAATGGGACATCAAGGGAACGGCCGGTTTGGCGCGCCTGACCCGTGTACCGGCCGAGCGCGACGACATGGTCGCCGCCGTCGATGAGCTCCTCCGGTGTGGCGTTGAACTCGCTCCACCACTCACGCGCGAGTGGATCGAAGACGGCGGCACGCACCGCCTCAATGCCGTGATAGATGCCGCCGTGGGGAAGACCTTGTGCCTGGTGCCACACGACGTCGAGGGAGAACGACGCGAGCGCACCGTCGAGATCACGCTTGGCGAACGCGTCGTAGGACGAGCGAACGATCGAGAGTCGAGTCATCGGAGAACCGTACTTCGCGCGACGCGTCGTACGATGCAGCGATGAGCTTGGAGTTCGTCGTCGAGCCCGATCACGCGGCCGCGTCGGAGAGAGCGGCCGCGTTCATCGTTGACGCGGTTCGGGCAGGGAGGGCGCTTGGTCTCTCGGGCGGCTCCACCCCGAGCCTCGCCTACGAGCGAGCCGCCGCGCTCGAGCCCGACTGGAGCCGCGCGACCGTGTGGCTCGGTGACGATCGCTACGTGTCCCATGACGACCCGCGCTCAAACGTGCGGCTGCTCCGAGAGACGGTGTTTGAACGACTCACCGGCACTCCGCGCTTCTTCACGTGCGAGGAGGGGATCGCTGTCAACGAAGCGGCAATCCACCTTGACGCACTTCTGCGCTCCGAGGGCATTCCCACGATGCAGCTCCTCGGACTCGGTCCGGACGGGCACACGGCATCGCTCTTCCCCCATGCGTCCTCGCTTGACGAGACAGACCGACTCGCCGTCGCCGCGCCGGCAGGGATGGAGCCGTATGTCGACCGCGTGACGATGACTATCCCAGCGCTTTCAGCAGCCGCGGACGTCGTGTTCCTGGTGACGGGCGCAGGCAAGGCCGAGATGGTCAGGGCCGCCTTTGTGGCGGAACCCTCAAAGGCGATCCCGGCGAGCCTCGTGCGCTCGGCCACCGGAACCACCACGGTGATTCTCGACGAGGCCGCCGCAGGTCGTCTGTAACTACCCGCTACTGGCGCGCCGGCCCTCGCTGACCGCGAGCGAACCATTTGGACGGACAGGGCGAATGTGGTAAGTAGAGCGATTCGGAACAGCGACGGAGAACGGAGGCACCGGTGAGGTCCAAGTTCACCCGCGCGCGGGTGGCGGCGAGTGCCCTGGCGATCGTCGCCTCGCTCGTCGTGCTTGCGCCCGCGGCCTCGCAACCGAGCGCAGCCACCAAGACGAAGCCGTTGTGCCTCGGCAAGCGCGCGACGATCGTCGGTACGGGGGCCGCTGATCTGCTCGTTGGGACACGCCGAGCCGACGTCATCGTGGCGCTCGGGGGCCGCGACACGATCAAAGGGGCGGGCGGGAACGACCGCGTCTGTGCCGGGGGCGGGGACGATCAGGTCGAGGGCGGATCCGGAGCCGATGCGGTAGACGGTGGCCCAGGCTTCGACACGTGCAGGACGACGGAGACGCGACGTGGTTGCGAGGAGACGCGGCCAGCGTTGCCGAGCGGCGGCGTAATCGCCCCGGGCGAGTACGTCACCGACATCTTCCAGCCCGCACTCGCTCTGCGGATCCCCGCCGGTTGGCACGTCGAGCATAGGGAGACGCTCTACACCTTCGACCTCGGGTTCGGGAGACAGCAGATCGGAGAGCCCGCGCCGATCGTGCTCACCTTCGACAGTCTCGCGTCAAGCCAGAGCATCGACGAGACGATCGCGCGTCTCACCTCCGTCGCGGGTGTCACCGCGTCTGCCCCCGGGCCGGCCACGGTGGGAGGAGCGTCCGGCAAGCAGGTCTTCCTCGAGGTGACGGAAGACAATGTTGTCTTCCCGGGAATGGCCGAGCACTACAACGCCGGCAAGGGTACGCCCATTCGGTTCACGGCAGTGAACGTCGTTGGACGCACCGCGACGATCGCCGTCGCCGGCGAAACGGAGCTCGACCCGTTCTTGCCGAAGGCCGACGAGCTCCTGCAAACCGTCGTCTGGCGACGCTGAGCGCAGCTTGCGGTCGGGCTGTTCGACAGCGAGACTCTCCAGCATGGAAGACAACGGTGGCTCGCAGCGCAAGGTGGTGAACGTCCACACAGCGACGTTCCAGGAGTACGACATGGAAGGGCCGCCGCAGGCCGACATCACGTGGCTGCCGATCAGCTGGGATGACGCGGCAGGACAGGGCTCGTATCTGATGCGGATGCAGCCGGGTGCCGTGACGATTGAGCACGACCATCCAGGCTTCGAAGAGTTCCTCATCCTCGAGGGCACGCTCACCGATTCCGATGGGTCGGTGTTTCGCGCGGGAGACTTCGTGAGCTACGACGGTGGGACGCACAACTCGTGGACGGACGACGGATGTCTGATTGCGGTGTTCGAATGGAAGCGAACAGGTTGAGTCCACCCGTAGACTCGACGACAACGTGAGCACCAACGACGCAGCCATCTCGCTCGAGGGCGTCTCGAAGATGTTCGGGACGTTCGAGGCGGTACGCAAGGCCGACTTTCCGATTTTCGACGGTGAGTTCTTCACCATGCTCGGCCCCTCCGGCTGTGGGAAGACGACCACGCTGCGCATGATCGCCGGTTTCGAGCAGCCAACGAGCGGGTGCATCCGCCTGCGGGGCGTCGACGTCACAGACGTGGCCGCCAATCACCGCAACGTCAACATGGTGTTCCAGCACTACGCGCTCTTCCCCCACATGAGCGTGTACGACAACATCGCGTTCGGTCTCAAGCTGAGGAAGGTCGCCAAGCCTGAGGAGCGGACGCGTGTGGGCGAGATCCTCGAGGTCGTGGCGCTGACAGGGATGGAGAAGCGCAAGCCAGGGCAGCTCTCCGGTGGTCAGCAGCAACGAGTTGCGCTTGCGCGGGCGCTTGTGAACAATCCGACAGCCCTTCTCCTCGACGAGCCGCTCGGAGCGCTCGATGTCAAGCTTCGCCGCACGCTCCAGACCGAGCTGAAGCGGGTTCAGACGGAGACAGGAACCACCTTCGTCTACGTGACGCACGATCAGGAGGAAGCGCTCGCGATGTCCGACCGCATCGCGGTCATGAACGAAGGCGTCGTCGATCAGATTGGGACACCACGCGAGATCTACGAGCAGCCGGCCACGCCGTTCGTCGCCGATTTCGTTGGGTCGCTGAACGCCTTCGACATCACGGTTGACGAGCTCGTCGGTGACCATTGCTGTGCCCGGTACGACTCGGGTCGCGTCGTCGCGCCAGCCAGCGATGGCACAGTCGTGGGACGACGCGTCCGCGTTGCCGTACGGCCCGAGCGGGTGCGGATCGTTCCTCAGCGGACGGACGGGGCTGCCAGCGGCGGTTCGCGGCTCCCGGGAACGGTGGCGGAGGTCGTCTACCTAGGGATGCTGACGCAGTACCACGTCGAAACAGCGGCGGGTCGCCTCGTCTCCCACCGAATGAACGACGAAGGATCGCCGAAGGTGGAGGTCGGATCGCCGGTCGCGGTCGAGTGGGCGGCTGACGACACCTCGATCCTCGGTTCTGCCGCGTAGTTACTCAGAGAGCGTGGTTGGCGCGACGTCGAGACTGAGCCGACGCTCGAGGTACCGCCTTCCCAACTCGGTGAGGAGAACCACGAGCATCGAAGCGGCGAACACGATTACCGCGACCGCAATCACCTGCGGGAGCAGGCTTGGGAAGCGAAGCTGCGAGTAGAGGTAGAGCGGAAACGTCGTTGCGCTGCCAGCGACGAACGAGGCGAGGATGATCTCGTCGAACGAAAAGACGATCGAGATCAGGAACGCCGACAACAGCGCCGGCCAGATGAGCGGCAGCGTTATCGAGCGGAACGTGCGAAGCGCCGATGCTCCCAGATCGAATGCCGCCTCCTCGAGCCGCACATCAATCTGTTCGAGTCGCGGGACGAGCACAAGGATCACAAACGGCATCAGGATGACCACGTGCCCAATCACCAGCGTCCACTCGGACAGCGGCAGCGCGATCCCAGGCAGCCTGTCGATCTGGACAAACAGGATGAGCAACGCGATCGCGAACACGATGTACGGAATCACGAGGGGGCTGAGGAGGAGCGCGGTGATCGCCGACTTCCCTCGGAACTCCTTGCGCACGAGTGCGGTTGCGGCGAGCAGACCTAGGCCGACCGAGAGCAGGCTTGCGACGACCGAAACTCGGGCGCTCGTCATGACCGCGCTTCGGAGCTCGGGGTTCTCTAGGAACTGTTCATACGCGCGGGTCGTGAAGCCCTCGAGCGGAAAGACTGGGAGGTTGTTGTCGTTGAACGAGAAGACGACAAGAAGCACCAGAGGCGCGTAAAGAAACGCGAGAAACCCTCCGAGGAGCACCCTGAGTGCCCACTTCCCGCGCGGTGAGATGGCGGTGTCCATCAGCCGGTCGCCACCGAGCGGAGTGAGAGGAACCGTGCGGTAAACGCCATGACAACGGCGATTGCCGCGAGCAGGAAGAGCGACAGAACAGAACCGGTTTGCCAGTCAAGACTTGGGCCATAGAGATCCTGGATCGAGTTGCCGAACAAGAACCCCTCGGTGCCACCGACGAGGAGGGGTGTGAAGTACTCGCCAAGCGTCGGGACGAACACAAAGACGAAGGCCGCGATCACGCCAGGCATCGACAGCGGAAGCGTGATGCGGCGGAAGGCGGTGAAGCGGGTCGCGCCAAGATCCGTGGCCGCTTCGAGCAATCGGCGATCGAGACTCTCCAGGGCAACGAAGATCGGGAGCGCGACCAGAGGAACGAACACGAACACAAGCGTGATGACGACCGCGGTCTGGCTGTAGAGCAGGCCTGGGATCGGATCGTCGCGGTCACGAAGGCCCGACCAGTAGGCAACCGAGTTGATCGCGCCCTGATCCCCGAGGATCACCTTCATCGCCAGGATGCGCAGGAAGTAGCTGACGAAGTACGGCGCGATGATGATCAGGAGGAGGACGTACTTGCGCTTCGGGGCACAAAGCGCGATGTAGTAGGCGACAGGGTAGGCAAGGAGGATCGAGGCAACGGCCACGATGAACGCCAGCTTGGCCGACTTCCAGAAGAGGCTCAGATACGCGGAACCGTTGAGGAAGTCCTTCCAGCCGTCGAGCGTCAGCTCCGCCTCGCCGGGAAAGAACGACAGCGCACCGACCGAGTAGGCAGCCGCAATACCCACAGGCACGACAAAGAACACGATCAGCCAGGCCGTCGGCGGTCCAATCAGCCCGAAGATGCTGAGGCGTTGGCGGGGGCGCCCCCACGGGGGGGGG
>JANNQQ010000026.1:0-6052 GCA_031400835.1 Actinomycetes bacterium
GGCTTCGTCATGATGGAGAGCCGCAAGATCGACAACCAGACCGCCCGCCTTCGTGACAGGTACGACGCGGCCGTGTCCGACACTCCATTCTCCCAGGAGGGCTGACCGATGGCTGGCAAGCAGATCGAGTTCCCGCCCGAGCAATCACCCGACAAGCGGGTGCTGCCGTTCATGTTGGGCCTCTCAGTGGCCTGCATCATCATCGTGGTCGTCCTGCTCATTGCAGGCGCCGAGGGGCCATTCATCGGCCCCTGGTAGTCCAGCCTTCTCGCTTTGCGGTGACATGATGTGGTGGAGAGACGTCGTCTCTCCACCACGTCGCCGCTAAAACAACCCTACGGTGTCGCCGTTCTCGTCGAGATCGATAGTAAATGCGGCCGGCTTGGCGCCAAGACCCGGCATCTGGAGCATGTCGCCGCAAAGCGGTACGAGCATCCCGGCACCGGTGTATGCGCGAATGTCGCGAATCGGCACGGTGAAGCCGGTAGGCCGGTTTCGGAGAGTCGGATCGTGTGAGAGTGAGAGGTGGGTCTTCGCCATGCAGATCGGAAGATGCGCGATCCCTTCCTTCTCGTAGCGCTTGATCGCGTCCAGGGCAGCAGGGGCGAGCTCGATCCCGTCCGCACCGTAGACCGTGGTCGCAATCTTCTCGATCTTCAGCGCGATTGGATCGTCGTCGGCGTAGAGCAGCTTGAACTCCGACTCGGTGTCGGCGGCCGCCACCACGACCTCAGCGAGTTCGATGACCCCTTCCCCACCCTCGGCAAAGCCGTTATGGATCGCAGCGCCGAACGCACCCGCCTCAAGCGAACGCTGTTTGATCAGCTCGAGTAGCTCTGGCTCGTCGTCTGGGCGTGTGTTTATGGCGACCACGGGCTGAATGCCGAACGCGCGCACGTTCTCGATGTGCTTGGCGAGATTTGCCATGCCGGTTTCGACCTCTGTGCGCATCTGGGTCATGTCTGCCTTGGTCGTCCAGTCGCCATTGCCGTGGTGACGAAGCGCGCGTACCGTGGCGACCACAACCACGACATGCGGCCGCAGCCCGCCAACGCGGCACACGATGTCCATGAACTTCTCCATCCCGAGGTCGGCGGCAAAGCCCGATTCGGTGATGAGGTACTCGCCGAGCTTGAGGCCAACCCGATCGGCGATGATCGAGTTGTTGCCGTGCGCGATGTTGGCGAACGGGCCTGCGTGCATGAGACACAGTTGGCCCTCGAGCGTCTGGACGATGTTCGGCTTGATCGCGTCCTTCAGGAGCACGGCAAGCGACCCGGCAGCGTGAATGTCCTCGGCAGTGACAGGATTGCCGTCCGCCGCGTAGCCCACGGTGATCGCACCAAGCTTGCGACGGAGATCCTTGAGATCCGTCGAGAGGGCAAGGATCGCCATGACCTCGCTCGCTGCGGTGATGTCGAAACCTGACTCACGTGGGATCCCGTTCTTCGGCCCACCGAGCCCCGTCACGATATTGCGAAGCGAGCGATCGGGAACATCGATCGCACGCCGCCACGTGACGGTCTGAAGGGCAGGCTCGTGACCGTGGAAAATGTGCGCGTCGACAAGTGCCGAGAGGAGGTTGTTCGCTGCAGTAATGGCGTGGAGGTCGCCCGTGAAGTGGAGGTTGATGTCCTCCATCGGTACGACCTGGGCGTAGCCGCCGCCCGCGGCGCCGCCCTTGACCCCGAAGACCGGACCGAGTGACGGCTCGCGGAGCGCGACAACTGCCTTGCGGCCGAGCTTCCCAAGCCCCTGGGTGAGCGCAACCGACGTCGTTGTCTTTCCCTCACCGGGTGGGGTGGGCGTGATCGCAGTGACGTTGATGAGCTTGGCGTCGGGTCGATCGGCGAGCCGGTCGAGGATCGAAAGATCGACCTTCGCCTTGTAGCGCCCGTAGAGCTCAAGCTCCTCGGGCAAGATGCCAACCGCTTCGGCAACGTCGGCGATTGGACGAAGCGTCGCAGCCTGCGCGATCTCGAGGCTCGAAAGCATCAGTGGTCGGCCCTTTCTTCGAGGTTCAGGTGTCAGTGGCTCACGGCGGCAGCCGCAGCCTCAGAGACGAGCATGTCGGTGTGGAACCGATCGAGCTTGAAAGGCTCGATCAGCTCAGGTGTCTTGCCCGTCGCGATCAGCTCGGCAAGCGTCACGCCTGTGATCGGTGCGGCCTTGAAGCCGTACGTGCCCCAGCCGCAGTCGACAAGAAACCCGTCAACCTCTGTGACGCCCATGATCGGGCTGTAGTCGGGACTCATGTCGCAAAGGCCCGTCCAGTGACGGAGGATCTTCGTCGCATGGAGCTGCGGCAGGAGCTCGAGCACATGCCTGCAGGCGTACTCGATGAACGGGAAGGTGCCCTTGTTCGAGTACGTGGGGTACGGCTCGACCTCAGCGCCAATGAGAAACTCTCCGCGGTCGGTTTGCGAGCAATAGATGTGCATTTGCGCGGACACGAGGATCTTGTCGAGGAATGGCTTTACCGGCTCGGTGACGAAGGCCTGGAGAATCGAGGTGGTGATAGGAAGCTCAAGTCCCGCGAGCTTTGCAACCGGGCTCGACCAACCAGCGGTCGCGCTCAACACGACACCCGCGGAGATATCTCCTTGTGTCGTCCTCACCCCGTGGCAGCGACCGTCGCGAACGTCGATCCCGGTGACCTCGACCCCCTGGTGGATGTCGATGCCGGCTCGACCGACCTGCTTCGCGTAACCCCACACGACGGCGTCGTGCCGGATGATTCCGCCCGGCGGGTGGTACAGAGCGCCCTGGATCGGCCAGGTCACGTCCTCGCTGATCGAGATCTGCGGGCAAAGCTTCTTGACCTCATCACGGTCGATCACGCGGCTGTCGATCCCGAGGAGCTTGTTTACCTCGGCGCGCTCGTTCTGAACGACCAGCGAGCGATCGGAGTGGGCCAAGGTGAAGTGCCCATGCTGCGAAAACATGAGGTTGAAGTCGAGCTCCGCCGAAAGCTTCTCGTACAGCTTGACGCTCTGGGTGTAAAACGCCGCGCCCTCGGGCGTGCGGTAGTTCGAGCGAATGATCGTGGTGTTGCGGCCGGCAGCGCCTGACCCGATGTAGCTCTTCTCAAGGACTGCGACATTGGTGATGCCGTGATGCTTGGCGAGGTAATAGGCGGTTGCGAGCCCGTGCGAGCCTCCACCGATGATGATGACGTCGTAGTGCCGCTTGAGCGGGCCTGGCTGCCTGATGACCTTCTTCTTGAGGAAGATGTCCTTCATGACGCGACGCTCCCGAGCAGTGCGTCCACACCGACCGGCCCGCCGCCGAGCGCAGCAGCACGGTCGACAACGACCTCCCAGAGATAGTGGCCGAACTCCTGCGCAAAGACGATCCAGGTCATCTCGCCGACGGTCAGCACGTGCGCGTTGATGTGAGCGACTTCTCCGCTGGCGGGGAGATGATTGAGGTGGGTGAGGCGTCGAAGCACCGTTGGCGCCTCAGGGCCAACGAGCGCGATGATCGAGAGAGAACCCGATAGATCAAGGATGAAGCGTTCTCCATGGTCGGCCCGAACCGAGGCAGCGTGTGTCGGCGGGCAGAGGACAAGCGAGCGCCTATCGGAGATTCGGTACCAGATGACGTCGTCGCCTTTGACCTCCGGGTCGGAGGGGCGCACCTCAAAGACTGTGAGGTGCGACAGGTCTGCGACGCCGACATTCTCAAGCCATTGCGCCTCGCCTGGGAGAGAGACCGGGACGAGCCAACCCTCGCGCTCTTCGAAGGTCGCACCGGCCTCGCGCTGGCGGCGATCCATTGATGAGTGCGATACCGGATGGAATCCGTTCGCGTCACGTGCCGCCGTCACCGAGAGGAAATCGAGCGAGCTCACGAAGCGGCTCCATCGCTGTGGAAAAACTGGCACACAATCGGCACAGGTTTGCGCTTGACAAGAATCGGTGTCTGACACCGTTTGCCGACCTTCGCGGCGTTGAGGTGGCGGATCGTCGCGCTCACGCTTTGAGCCTCTCGCCTGCCGGATCGAAGAACGGCGCGAGATGCACCGTCATCGGCACGTTCTTACCGTCGACACGGACGTCGAACGAGCCTCCGTCGACCGCGAGGGCGTGGGGAACGATCGCGAGTCCGATGACCTTCCCGACCTCCTGCGAATGCCGGACGCTGGTGATCCGTCCGGAGGACTTCCCGTCGACAACGACCTGCCCGCCCTCGACCGGCATTGCGCCGGTCGGACTTTCGAAGCCAACGAGCATCCAGCGCAGCCCCCTGTCGAGGATTTGCTGGGTCGCCCACTTACCAACGAAATCGAACTCCTTGTCGTTCTTCACGAGCCAGGGCATTGCTGCCTCGTGGAGATTCGACTCCGAGTCGGTGTCCTGGCTGACGATCACATGGCCCTTCTCGAGTCGCAGGATCCGCTGTGGCTCAAGCCCGAACGGCGCGGCTTTGAGATCCTTGCCTTGCTCGAGCAGGGTGTCCCAGACGTACTCGGCGAGCGGGCTTGGGAGGTGGAGCTCGTACCCGAGCTCGCCGACAAAGCCGATCCGTAGCGCAAGCGCTTTGACGCCTGCGACCGTGACCTGCCTGGCGTCGAGGTAGCCGACACCTTCGTTTGAGAAGTCGTCGCTCGAGACACGCTCCATCAGCGTCCGGGCCTGCGGGCCGGCAACGTTGATTGCGGCCAGCGCTCCGGTCAGGTTCGCGAACTGGACATCCATGAACCACACCGCGTTCCACCAGGTGAACCACTGATAGATCCCATCCGCGCCCGTCGAGCTGGTGGTGACGTAGAAGGTGTCGTCATCGAGGCGGGCCACGGTGCCGTCGTCCATGATCCGGCCCGCATCGCCGGTGAGAACGCCGTACCGGACGCGACCAACCTTGAGATCCGAGAGCCGGTTGGGATAGACACGATCGAGGAAGGCGCCGGCTTCAGGCCCCTTCACGAGGATCTTTCCAAGCGTCGAGACGTCGATCAACCCGACATGACGATGCACGTGCTGAGCCTCATCACCGGCCGGGCCGTACGAGTGTGGTCGCCGCCACGCTCCCGTCCACATCATCTTGCCGCCGAGATCCTTGTGACGGTGATGCAACGACGTACGCTTGGCGGGCTCCTCGGGGTAGCCAGCAACAAGTCCCATCGAAACGGGCGTACTCGGCGGGCGCGCAGTGGTGGTACCAATGGTGTCCTCGTCGACGCCCTTCGCCTTCGCGAAGTAGCGGATTGCATTCGTGCTGCACAGGCGCCCCTGACACGGCCCCATCGTGATTGTCGTATAGCGCTTCGAAAGCTCGATCGAGTCGAAGCCTTCATCGATCGCGTACTTGAGATCCTTGGTCGTCTGGTCCTCGCAGAAGCAGACGAAGCACTTATCGCCGCGGTGCCCTAGCGCGGGTAGCGGCACGGCAGGGTCACCGAGCTCACCGGCAACGGCACCCACGGCGCTCACCCGCTCGGGGATCGCGGTGGGGACGAACACGCCGCGCGTCGTATCGAACTCGACCTTCGCGCCTGCCTGTGCAAGAAGCTTGTAGTTCGGTTGCGGACTGCCAGACATCACGAGTAGGTCGCACTTTGTCGTCGTTCCGTTCACCGACAGATCGACGATGCGACCCTTCCGCCCATTCGCCTCGATGTTGGGAGGCTGCCCTTCTCGGAGGTCGATGACGAGCGGGACGACGACGCCGGCGGCGCGAAGATCCTCCGCCGCGACCAGGCCGCTGTCGTCGGCCGTGATGACGGCAGCCCGCTCACCCGGCTTGATCGACCACTGGTTCACCAGCCGGCGCACGGCGTCGGGAAGCATCACGCCAATAAGGTCGTTCCCGGGGAAGACGAGCGGCTGCTCGACGATCCCGGCGGCGACGATGACATGATCGGCACGGAACTTGAGGAGCTGGTTCCCAACGGCCACTGGGACGAAGCCGTACTCGAAGAGACCGATCGCAACTGCGGGGGCAATCAACTCGACGCCCGCGTCGCGCGCTCGTTGCTTGAGCTCCGCGGCAGCCGCGTGGCCATCGCGGTCGGCGAGAAGCGCACCACCAACGTCGTAGCCCTCGTCGA
>JANNQQ010000027.1:0-20028 GCA_031400835.1 Actinomycetes bacterium
CAGTGTTGGTTGGTGCCCTGGTGCTTCTCGATGCCGGCGATCTGTCGGGAAATGTTGTTGTTTCTACCCGGGTTTAGCTCCGGGTATAGATTGCACCACTAGGGGTTCTTCTAAGCCCTTCTCGCTCCGCGAGAAGGGCTAGCCAAAGCCGAGGATGAACTTCGCATCCTCGGACATGAGATCGGGAGTCCATGGCGGCTCAAACGTAAGCTCGACGGTGACCGCCTCGACGCCGGGTAGCGCAGCTACCGCATCGTGGATCATCTCCTGGATCATCGGCCCCGCTGGACAACCCATCGATGTAAGCGAGTGGATTACCTTGATGCTCGGCCCGTCGATCTCGGCCTCATAGAAGAGCCCGAGCTCGACAATGTCCATTCCAAGCTCGGGATCCTCGACCCCGTGCAGCGCCTCAACGACATCGTCCTTGGTGACCATGCTGCGATCGTACCGACTGCCGACGGTGGCGGAACCGCGAAGCGCTACGCCCGCGCCATGACGTCCGCGCGAGACAGCACCAGATCGAGCACCTCACCAATCGCCTGATCGAGATTCACGTTCTCGATCACCGGGACGTCACACCGTCCCGCCCGCTCAATCAGTGCCTCCTGGATCAAGCGAATCTCGGGCATCCCGTCGAGATACTTCTCGAGCGGCCGCAACCCGTCTGTAGCGCTATCGCGCACCCAAAAGTTGCTTCGGTGCATGTGTTCGTCGTCGATTGCAACGACGCACTGCACCACGATCGCATCGTCGCGCCGAGTGGCAATCATCCCGGGCACAAGGTGCACACCCTCGAGCACCATCGACCAACCCTCGGCAAGCGCGCGCTCGAGCGCCGCTTCCACCCCGACGAGAACGTTTCGGGTTTGGTCGAGGAAGCCGAGGAGGCCGGGATCGCCCGTCTCCTCCTCCTCTGCCTTGCTGAGTGCAAGTCCCGCCTCGAAGCTTGAGTAGTGCACGGACGGCATGAAGTCCGGCGCAAAGAACGCACGCATCGTCTGTCGAATTGAGTCCGTCGACGTGACGCGTGTGATCCCGAGCCGGTGGGCCGCTTCGGTAGCAATGGTCGACTTGCCCGTTCCGGTAGCTCCACCGATCAGGAGCACGATCGGGACGTCGAGCTCCTGAAGCGCCTGCAGACGTCGGAGCCGCCGCATCGTGCGTGCCCCTTCGGTCTCGCCGAGAAGCTCTACCGCCAGCTCCCCGAGCCGGTCGAGATCGAGCCGGTTCTCGCCCACCGCCATGAGATCGGCATCGGCGAGCCGGGCAAGCTCGTAGGCCCGAGTCGTTGGGAGCCCCGTAGCAGCGAGCGCACGCGCCATCAACCCCTTCGACCATGGTGGGCCGTCCTCACCTCCCAACGGGAGCGGTGCCAGATAGCGCCGCGGGTTCATCCGACTCTCACCGAGGCGCGATCCATTGCCTCGTCGGCCAGCCACTCGAACGCGACGTCGAGAGACGGCTCGCCGGGGAGCGGCACGACATCGTTCGCGGCGACGACGACCCGTACGCCGCGGCGTGCAGCCTCCTCGGCCACAACGTCGACTGCGGCTGCCTTCAACTCGATGACGAAGGTCTCGGCGTCGACGTCGTCCAGTTCGCGCCGGAGCGCCGAGCGGTCGGCAAGGACAGACGACACGTGTGAGACGCGGGCGTCGTGGATCTCCTCAAGGTGGGCGGCCAGCCGCCGCGCGTGCGTCGGTGGCGCCGTCCCGAACCACGCCACACGCTCGCCACGAATCGACTCGAGCGGTCGCGGCCGAAGGACGGTACGGATGACCTCTGTGCCAGGGCGAGCGGCGGCTGCGACCGCGCGGGCGACTGTGAGGCTCTCCTCGTCTTCGGCCATTGTCACGATCACGAGGTCGGCCCGCAACGTGCGGTAGCGGTTGAGGTATCCAGCGGCGATCTCTGGCTCCTGATGCCCGCCAACAACGAGCACCGTGCTCCCGGCGTCGACGGGTGGCATCGCCGCACCGCTGCCGTCGAGAAGGAGGAGGTCGGGCGAGAGCGTCGCAGCGAGCTCGACGCCTGCCAGGACGTTCGATGTCATCACAGCGCCGGCGAGCCCTCCGCCACAGCGTCGGCAGCCAACCGTCGAAACGCCTGCGACGAGAGCGGTCTCCAGGTGATCTGAGCAAGCGTGACGCCCAGCGCGAGAGAGCGCGAGCAGACCTTCCAACGTCGGTGGGATGCTCACGAGCTCGGGCTCGGCTGGCCCTCCCCGGCCCATCGCGACGACCACGATCCTCCGGTCCTCAGACAGATGCCGAGCGAGATGACCGGTTACAGCGGTCTTGCCGACGCGCTTCCCCGTACCGATCACGGCCAGCGTCGGAAGGTCGACCGTGGCGAGTGCGGGTGGCACGAAGGAGAAGTCGGGACCTTCGTACGCGACCCCGAGGGCGAGCGCCTCCGAGATGAGGGCGAACCGCTCTCTCGGTCCGAGCACGGGCTCGTCGGACAGATCGATGACGATTTCAGGTTGATAGGTCGCGATCGCATCGTGAAGCGACGATGCGAGAGGCACCCCATAGTCCTCCCCACCTCTGAGCTTCTCACTCCCTCCGACGAGGACAGCCGCAACGACGTCATCGTCGAGCATGGCGAGGGTCTCGCGCACGACGGGCGCGTAGTGCTCGCCATCGATCACGGCAATCGCACGACGCGCGTTACGGTCGCGCATCACGTCGACCTCACCTCGCGCTCAATCCGGCCTGTGTACTTCTCGTACTCAAACGTCTCGGTCGAGAACTGGATGATGCGCTCGTGTCCGTGGAAAGGGTGTCGTCGCCAGATGTCCACGTGCTGGCCGGTGAACTCAATCACGTTGTAACACGGTCGCGTGTTGCCACGGAGGCGGAGCGACGACACCGTTCCCGTGTTGACGACGAAGAGGTTTTCAAGCCGCCAGGCGTAGGGGACATGCTTGTGACCCGAGAGCACGAGATGCACGCCTGACCGCACCAGGCACTCGAGCGCATCTCCCGCGTCATAGACGACGTTCCGCTCGCGCCCGGTGCCCGGCACCGGGAGAAGGTGGTGGTGCAAGACGAAGATCCGAAAGTCGCTTGGCTCGGCCAGGAACTCCTGCTCAATCCACGGATACCGTCCGCGCCCGATCTGCCCGTGATCGAGGTCCGGCTCGGTCGAGTCGACGGCCACGATCGTGACGCCCCCCTTCCGCAACACCGAGTTGCGCTCGCCGAAGAGCTCCTCGAAGTGAACGTAACCAACGTTGCGCGAGTCGTGGTTTCCAGGCACGACGACGAGCGACTCACAATCGATCCCGTCGATGAACTCGCGCGCCAGGTGGTACTCGTGCCTGTACCCCAGTGTCGTGAGGTCGCCTGAGCAGACGACGATGTCAGGCTTCAGGTCATTGATCTCGGCGATGGCGCGCTCAAGAAGCGTCGGCTCGAAGTACTGCCCGCCGCAGTGGAGGTCTGAGAGATGCGCGATCCGGAACGGATGTTCGCTAACCATGCGCGAAGAGTCTACGACGGTGAGCGCGCCGTGGATAGCCCCCGGAAGCGGTTGCAGACCGCGAGGCGATTCTCTACCATCCTGCGTCTGGCGTCAGGGGCGCCTCCATGTTCGCGGGAAGGGCTAAGCCCACCAACGCTCGTTCGATAGACAACCTGACTTCCCGCCCGAACCAAGCGGACACACGGGCGCAACGGAAGGAAGGTTCATGTCCACGAACGTCCAGCCAGCTGGCAACCTCCCTGTCAACGCTTCGCTTGAGAACCTGCGAAAGCAGGCGCGCACGCTTCAGCGTCAGCATCGGGAAGGCACAAAGGAGGCCATCGCGCGGGTCGTCGCGATCGTCGCCACTCCCCATGAGCCACTCCCACTCAGCGAGGCGCAGTTCGTTCTGGCACGCGAGTGCGGATTCTCGAGCTGGCCGGCACTCGTCGCCGCGTTCTCACCCGGAGAGCCTGGGCGAGTGCTCCGCGAAGGAAACCGCGTCTGGATAGACGGCGTGCCGCGACTGCGGTGGGGCTCGAGCCCTGAGCCAACCTACCTCGGTGCACTCGAGGCGGCTCTGCGTGGCAGCGGACGCCCAACCGACCTCACCAGGTTGATGGGCGACTCCGCGCTGTGCTTCCGCCTACGCTGGGCGACCCGCGACGGTGGTGAAGCGTGGTGCGGTTCAGGGCCTGCGGGAGAATGGCCGGAAGAGGTGGCGGCTCTCAACGCGGCAACTGGCTACGTCTTCGAGTGGGGCGTGCCCCCGTGGAGCCCTGACCACGACCCTGAGGCGCTCAAGGCGCGCGTTGTGGAGCACATCGACCGCGGGTGGCCGATTCTCGGCTTCGGTGCGCGGATGGACATGGCGGTGGTGTACGGCTATGAGCATGGCGGCGACCGCGTCCTGCTCTCCGACTATTGGGCGACAGATGACCCGTCCGTGTTGTCGATCGCCGAGGTGCACGAGATTGGGATGTTCCTTGAGCGGATTGAGGCGCCTGCAAAACGTCCGGCAGCAGTACGGGCAGGGCTCGAGCTGGCGGCGCGTCGTTGGCATGAGGGAATGGTCGACGCCACCGATGACAAGGGCGCCGCCTACCACTACGGCGCCGCGGGCTACGAACGGTGGATCGCCGATCTCAAACGGTTCGAGAGCCTCAGCGATGGACAGCGAGGCAACTTGTTCTTCCTCTCAAGCTGGACGTACAGCTCGCTCTTTCAGAACCGAAAGCGGCACGCGGCGAGATACCTGCGCACGAACGCCGAGCATCTCCCCTCCGACGCGCAGCAGGCGCTCGAGGACGCAGCCGCCTGCTACGACCGCCTGTCCGATCGGCTCGGCACGTGGGATCCCGCCGATCCAACGTTCGGCTTCGTGAAGCAGCAGCCGATCGAGTCGTGGACGCCTGAGGTGCGTGCTGACGAGCTCGAGATGCTTCGAGATATGTTCGCCCTCGATACGCAGGCGGTTGCGCACATCTCGAAGGCGCTCAAGATCTGAGGGACATCGGATGGCCCTCTTTGGGTCGCGGCATCGACGGAATTGGGCCGTCCGAGGGCCTAAGTACCGTAAGAACGGTGCTGGAGGAGACCGGCGCAAGCCCTCAATTCGCGTTCTACCGTGGCTCTGAGACGCCACGTTTCGTCAACCAGGTAGAGCTTGAGTGCGCCCGAATCCTCGACTGGTACGGGATACCCTGGGCCTATGAGCCCACCTCGTTCGTCCTCGAACGCGACGAGGAAGGCCGGGTGACGAGTGCCTTCACCCCTGACTTCTTCCTTCCGGAGCAGAATCTGTACGTCGAGATTACGGTCATGCGCCAGTCGCTCGTCACCCGAAAGAATCGCAAGCTACGAGAGCTTCGACGTCTCTATCCCGACGTCAAGGTCAAGCTCTTCTACCGCCGAGACATCGAGCTGCTCGCCCAGCGGTATCGCCTACGGATCGCATCGTGAGTCATTCTCCGGCGGAGATCCTTCGAGAGCAGGGTCACCCGATCGGCGATGTCTTTCTCACCCGCGAGGAAATTGCGGGCCGCGTCTCGGAGCTCGGGTCGGCGCTTGCGGTCGAGTACGAAGGGCGCGAGCCGCTTCTCGTCGCGCCGCTCAAATCGAGCATCGTGTTTCTGGCTGACCTCTCACGGGCGATGCAGATCACACACGGATTCGACACGGTCGAGCTTGCCGCCTACGGTGGAGGTGGCGGTGGCGTCCGACTCACCAAGGATCTCGACCACTCGATCGCGGGTCGCCACGTCATCGTGATCGAGGACGTCGTCGACACCGGTCTCACCCTCGCATTTCTCACGCGCACGTTTGCCGAGCGGTGCCCCGCCTCACTCAGTGCCGTGTCACTTCTCGATCGGCCCTACCGCCGTCTCGTCGACGACCTCCCCCTAGCCCACGTCGGATTCACCGCTCCGGACGAGCTGTTCGCCGGCTATGGACTGGGCATGGATGAGCACTGGCGTTCACTGCCCGACCTGCACATCGTGGTTGCCGCCGAGCTTGCTCGTGTGACCGGTGCCGGCCTGGCCGCGTAAGTGTTCGAGTCCTAGCGCTGAAGGGAGCGGCGTACGAGAGGTCGTTCGGTGCCGACTGAAGTCGGAACCGGCCGTGCAATCTCTACAGATACCCGAGCGGATCCACGGCCGAGCCGTTGACGCGAACCTCGAAGTGGACGTGCGGGCCTGACGAGTTCCCCGTATTCCCCGAGTACGCAATGACTGTGCCCGTTTCGACGGTCTGCCCCACTCCTGCGGCAAACGATGAGTTGTGGGCGTACGCCGTAGCCAGCCCACCGCCGTGATCGACGACGACGAGGTTGCCATAGCCGCCCAACCACCCTGCGTAGATCACCGTGCCTGACGCTGACGCGCCGACAGGGGTTCCCGACGGCACCATGATGTCGATGCCTTCGTGCAGCCGTCCCCACCGCATCCCAAATCCGCTCGTAACCGGGCCGCTCACCGGCCATGCCAACGGCCCTCCACCCGACGGACCGGTGACCGCGACGCTAGCCACGGGTTGGCTCGCACGAATCGTGGCAGCGAGCGTGGCACTCTGCTTTTCGAGCTGCTCGATCTCCGCAAGCACATCGTGACGATCGCCCTCGATCGAAGCGATCGTCGAACGGCGGTCGGACTGCGCAGCGACTAGGGCATTGCGACTTGCTGCGGCCCGCTCGTAGAGCGCACGCTGCTCCTCAACGCGACGGCCGACGGCGGCTTCGAGCTCCGCTGTCTCCACCCGCGCCGCCTGGCTGCGTTGACGCGCCCTGGAGATCCCGTCACGCGCTGAGGCGACCTGCTTCACGATCCGCTCGTCCTGGCGGCCGATCCTGTTGAGCAGCTCGACGTCATCCAGGATGTCCGAGAACGAGCTCGTCCCCAGCACGAACGACATCACATCCGGATCGCCAGCGATGTAGAGGTCATGCACACGCTTCTCAAGCCGCGCCACCGCGACATCATGCGTCGCGCGGGCTCGCACAAGCCGCGCGGTTTGATCCCGAATCGTGCGGTCGAGCGCGGCGAGCCGATCCTGTGCTGCCGCGAGCTCGCTCGAGAGAAACGCAAGTCGAGTCTCCTGGGCCTCCACCGCTCCGTCGAGCTCGCGCACGCGACCCGCCGCGGCGCTCAACTCCTCGGTGAGAACGCCCGCCCTCTCCTGTTGCTCCGTCGCGGCCGATTCAAGCTCTTGGATCTTCGCATCGACCCGCTCTTTCTCGGTTCCGGGGTCACCTGCAGCCGGCCCGGCGGAGACCATCACTGCAAGCAGGAAGGCCGTGAGCGTGACCAGCAGAAAGGCAGCCCCGGAGCGCCTCATTCACGCGATCTTCGCGTCGGGGTCGGATGATCCTCTGTTCACAGTGCTATCGATCGCCCGCAGCGCGGCTGCAACCTCGGCCCGGAGCGGGCCTACGAGAGCGCGATAGTCGGTGTCGGAGACACGTCCCCCTCGATGGTCGCTCTCAAGCTCGCGCAATGCTTCGACCGCCCGGTCGCGCACCTCGGCGCGCTCGACGGCTTGCCGATCGAGCTCGTCGAACACTGCTATCTCGTCGGTGTCTGGCTCGGGGTCGCGGAGAAACGGCAGCGCAACCCCGGCGACACACGCGATCGCGAGCACGGCCGCTAGCACGAGCGCGACCGTCACCCTGTCGCAGATGGGTCAAGCGGTTTGGCGGGGGCGTACCGCGTCGCGAGGCGCCGTTGCTCGCGCGCGTCGGGCCACATGGCGATGAGAGAGCCAAGGAGAAACACAAAACCCGCCACCCAGATGAGATTCACGAGCGGCTTGACGAAGACGCGGAACGGGACAGAACCGTCGGCCTTCGGCGTAGCTGCGATGACGAACAAATCCTCGCCCGTAAGGAAATCGGAGCGAATCCCAACCTCGCTCGAGACCTGTTGCTCGGCGGCGTAGGCGTTCTTGCCGGCCTCAATGACTCCCAGGTCTTTCCCGCCGCGCTCGACTCCGAGGATGGCACGGATCTCGGTGGCGTTGGCCCCGTCTCGCTCGGTGAGCGACCGGTACGTGAGCGTGTAACCGCCAACGGTCATCGCCTCACCCTTCGCAAGCGTCTTGTCGGCAACCGTGTCGTACGCGCTCGAACCGATGACGCCGATTGCGAGCAACACGATGGCGGCGTGCACCACGTATCCCCCGTAACGGCGGCGATTGCGGGCGACGAGTTGTGCGAACGCGCGCGGCACCGAGTCGCCGCTCAGCGCCCTGCGCGCGACGGTACCGCGCCAGAACTCCTGCCCAATCGTCCCGAGCACGAAGGCACAGAACGTGTACCCGATCAACCCCGGAATCGAGGAGCCGGCACCAAGCGCCACCAGGACGACTCCCGACGCGAGGGCGATTCCTCCCGGCCACGCGGACAGGCGCACGAGACCTCGCAGCGAGGCGCGCCGCCACGCGACGAGTGGGCCAATTCCCATCAGCAATAGCAGTGGGAGGCCGAAGACCCGCAGGAAGAAGTTGAAGTATGGAGCCCCCACGACCATCGTCTCGCCCCGCACTGCTTCCGACACCATCGGCCAGGCAGTACCCCACAGGATCGTGAGGCACAGTGCAATCAGCAGCAGGTTGTTGTAGAGGAAGGTTGCCTCACGCGAGACGAGCGACTCGAGCCGAACGGTTGCGCGCAACGTTGGAAGCCGCAGCCAGATCATCGCCGCGGCGAAGGCAACAGCGATGATGATGAGGGCAAGAAACCAGGGCCCAATTGAGCTCTTCGTGAATGAATGGATCGACGTGACGACGCCCGAGCGGGTAAGGAACGTCCCGAAAAGTGAGAGACAAAACGCGGCCGAGACGAGCACCACGTTCCACACCTTCAGCATCCCGCGCTTCTCCTGAATCATGACCGAGTGGAGGTAGGCGGTGGCAGCGAGCCAGGGCATCAACGCCGCGTTCTCGACCGGATCCCACGCGTAGTACCCACCCCAGCCGACCTCCTGGTAGGCCCAATGAGCGCCGAGGAGCTGTCCGAACCCGAGACAGGTCCAGGCGATAAGCGTCCAGCGCCGGGTGGCGACGATCCAGCGCTCGTCCGTCCGGCCCGAGAGGAGCGCGCCCATCGCAAAGGCGAACGGCACCGCTAGCCCGACGTACCCAAGGTAGAGGAGCACTGGGTGGCTGACCATGTAGGGGTTCTGAAGACTCGGATCGAGACCACTTCCGTCACTCGCGGCGGCGATCACGCCAAACGGGCTTGAAACGGCGACCAGCAACCATGCGAACCCGACAACGATTCCCGCGAGGACAGGCGTCGTCCAGACGACCAGATCCCGCGCACGGCTGCGATTCACCCACACGGCCAGCGCCGCGTAGCCGGTGAGGATCAAGAGCCAGAGGAGCAGCGAACCTTCCTGCCCGCCCCACAGTGCAGAGACCTTGTACTGCGTTGGCAGCGCGCGGCTTGAGTGCCCTGCGACGTACTCCAGGGAGAAGTCGTTGCGGAGGAACCCGGAAACGAGGACGGCTGTCGCAACGAGGGTCGATCCGAACGAGGCAATCAGCGCGTTGCGCGCCGACAATGCCAGCCGCCGGCGCCCTCGCCACGCGGCATACCCGCCGGCCAGGAGGGCATAGAGCGCGAGACCAAGGGTGACGGCAAGTGCTGCGCGACCGAGCTCGGGCACGTGCCTAACTCTCCGTCTTGGCGCCCTCGTACTTCGACGGACACTTCGTGATCATCGAGTCGCGCTCGGACACGAAGACCCCCGCCCTCACGGCACCGCGAACCACGACATTCCGTCCAAGCTTGAACTGGTCGGGTACCGACCCCGTGTACACAACGGCAACCGTGGTCTTGGGCGAGCCGTCGATATCGCGCATCTTGAAACGCAGACCGTCCCCATACGCATCCCCGGTCACTGGCCCGACGACCCTCCCGACGAGCGACACAGTGCCGCCCTGCTTCTCAGCCAACGCGCGAGGTGATACCGAGGGTGTCCCCCCACCTGCAATCGACGTGTAGAGCAGGAAGACCGCGAGCACCGCGGCGACCGAAAGCGCGATGACGAGCCGAGCCGGCGAGCTATTACGGGTGTTGCGCGCCATGCGATCAGTCTACTTGGGCATTTCTGCCCGAGAGCAGAACTACCTGTTAATACTCATAGGCACGTTCGCCTCGGCGAACGTGCCCTACGCGGCGTCGCGTTGCGCGATGGAAGCGCGCCGCAAAGGGATGTCGTAGCCGTGGTCGAGACAGAGTGCCCCGGGCGCATCCTCGGTAAGCGCATCGCAATAGCCCTTGCCGTACGCAGCGCGCATGAAAGCCGAGACGACTTCGAGGTTCCATTCGCTGACATCGGCAGCCTCGCGCCACAGATCGGTGAGGCGGAGGTCGATATCGAGCTCAAGCAGATCGATGCGGTTGATGACATCCATGTGCCGCCAGAGTAGATATGCCCCCGGACGGCACCCCCTCTGTGCAGGGAAATCGTGTTCCTGCGCCCCAGTCCAGTCCAGCCCAGTCCAGTCCAGACTTCAGTCTGCACTGGAGGAACGGGAGCGCGGCCACGTCTACACAGCAGCGAAGCGCGCACCCCTCAGTGCAGACTGAAGTCTGGACTGGGAAACGACTACTGTCGCGACATGGGAAGCATCCGCGTCGGTCCCGCCCGCATCCCGTCGCGCGAGACCCCTGAAGCCGCTATCGCCATGCTGCTCGAGCGCGGCTACACCGCCTGCGAGGTTGATCTTGCAGGCGGCTTCTGGATGGACTACCCCTGGGCGGAGGAGCTTGGTGAGCGCGCCCGCAAGGCCGACATCGCGCTCTCCGTCCATGCACCGCTCTTCGGTTGGGTCGGACACCTCGAGGCAACCGGCCGCAAGTGGTCATCGGCGCTCGGCGCGCTCGATCGCAGCGCAGGGATAGCGGCTGCCTGCGGTGCGGAAGTCGTCGTCTTCCACCCCGGCTTTCTCCTTGGTCGCCCAAAGGAGGACGCGATCACGAGCGTCGTCGAACAGCTAGCGATCGTGCGCGAGCGCCTTGAGGGAAAGAACCGCGCGGTGCCGTTCGGTGTCGAGGTGATGGGACGCGTCCGAGACCTCGGCTCGGTCGAGGATTGCGTCGCGATCGCGCGCGGCGTTGCGGCTAGAGGTGCGAGCTGGGTACGCCCCGTACTCGACTTCGCTCACATGCATGCGACAAGCGACGGGGCGTATCTCACGGCCGACCTGTTCGCAGCTGCGCTGCGCCTCGTCGACGACGTCCTCCCCGCCGGCGCGCCCTTCCACATCCATTTCTCCGACATCGCCTACGCAAACCGCAACGAGAAGCACCATCTCCCCTACGGCGAAGGCACGCTCCGAGCCGATCCTCTTCGCGAAGCGCTCGCGGGGTTTGATCGCTCTGCGACCGTCATCTCGGAGTCACCCGACGAGGCGTCGAGTCAGGCGATCAGGCGACTGCTCACGAGTTGAGCCAGTCGTCATCGAGCTCGTGCAGGCCGATCCGATCGACCTCCGCGAAGTGTCGATCAGCAGTGAGCAGCGTCGCACCGGCTCGTGAAGCCGTAGCCGCAACCCGGATCGGGAGGGATGCCCCCGAGCCCTCATCGACGCGGATACGATCAGCGGATGCTCGACCCCAAGGTTTTCAAGGCGTACGACGTGCGCGGGCTGTACGGCAGCCAGCTCGATGAGGACGGTGCCTACGCGATTGGTCGGGCGTACGTCGAGCAGTTCGAGCCACGCTCAATCGCTGTTGGGCGCGACATGCGCCTCGCGGCGCCGACGATGACCGCTGCTGTGATCGAGGGCGCTGCCGACGGCGGTTCCGACGTGCTCGATATCGGGATGGTCGGCACGGAGATGATGTACCACGCGGTGGGATCGCTTTCACTCGACGGCGGCATCTGCGTTACCGCCTCGCACAACCCGAAGGAGTACACCGGCATGAAGATCGTGCGCCGCGGCGCACTGCCGGTGGGCGGCGACTCGGGGCTTGAGGAGATCAAGCGTCGAGCTGCGGCGGGGTTCGACGAGGTCAAGCGCCGCGGTGAGATCCGAAGCGAAGACATCTGGGCGTCGTTCGTCGAGAAGGTGCTCTCCTTCATCGATCTCGATGCGCTCCGCCCGCTCAAGATCGTGATCGACGCGGCGAACGGGATGGCCGGCACCATGCTCCCGCCCGTCCTCGAGCGGCTGCCAGGCCTCGAGGTCGTGCCCTGCTACTTCGAGCCGGACGGTTCCTTTCCCCACCATGAGCCGAATCCGCTGCTCCCCGAGAACCGCGCGTTCATCGTCGAGAAGACGCGCTCCGAGGGCGCCGACCTCGGGATTGCATTCGACGGTGACGCCGACCGCTGCTTCTTTGTCGACGACACGGGCGAGTTCATTCCCGGCGACTTCGTCACCGCCTTGTTAGCGCAGGTGATGCTCGCGAAGTCCCCTGGCGAGAAGGTCATCTACGACGTTCGCGCCAGCTGGGCCGTTCCACGGACAATCCAAGAGGCAGGCGGAACCGCGCTCATGAACCGTGTAGGACACGCATTCATCAAACAGCGGATGCGTGCTGACGACGCCGTGTTCGGCGGAGAGGTGTCGGCGCACTACTACTTCCGCGACTTCTCACAGGCCGACACCGGCACCGTCCCGTTCCTGCTCATGCTCGAGCTGCTCTCGAAGCGCGGAAAGATCTCCGAGTTGCTCGCGCCGTTCCGAGCGCAGTACTTCCTCACTGGCGAGATCAACACGCCCGTCGCCGACGTGGCGCTGAAGCTGCAGCAGATCAAGGAGCGCTACGAGGAGGAGGGTGGGCGGATCACGCATCTCGACGGCGTTTCCGTCGACTTCGACGACTGGCATTTCAACGTACGCCCATCAAACACGGAGCCGCTTCTGCGTCTCAATCTTGAGGCGCTCTCCGAACAGGAAATGGAGCAGCGGCGCGACGAGGTACTGGAGTTGATCCGCGGATGAGAGCGACAAAGGTCCCAGAGGCAGTAGTTGAAGAGACCGAGCACGGCCGAGTGGTTGCCTCCGAAGGGTGGTTCGTCCTCAACCTTGGCGACGCCGCAGCACACGCCAACGGGCAGGCCGGAACCTACGTTCCGTTCGAAAGCGACGATCACCGCTGGCCCGAGTTCGGCGCGAACGTCCACATTGTCCATCCGGGGCAGCCGAACTGCTTCTATCACCAGGAGACAGCGCAGGAGGCGTTCCTCGTGCTGAGCGGCGAGTGCCTTCTGATTGTCGAGGAACAGGAGCGCCCGCTGAAGCAATGGGACTTCGTCCATTGCCCCTCGGGCACGCGGCACGTGTTCGTGGGGACAGGCGATGGCCCTTGTGCGATCCTGATGATTGGGGCACGTCCCGAGGCGAACGACATTCACTATCCGGTCAGCGAGGTCGCGGCAAGGCACGGTGCTTCGGTCGGCGTAGCAACCGATGTTCCCCGTGAGGCCTACGCCGAATGGCCGGGCTCGTTCACCCCAGTACGGTCTCCGTGGCCGATTCGCTGAGCGGGTCAAGGCTCGATGGCGGGCTGAGCGACCGTCGTCCACCCTTCAAGTATTCGGCGACCACGCGGGTGTGGTTTTCCGACACGGATGCACAAGGCGTCGTCTACTACGGGCGCTATCTCCCCTACTTCGACCACGCCCGCACCGAGTATCACCGTCATCTCGGGTCGCTGAAGCTCGAAGGCTTTGAGTTCGTGATGCGCGCATCGGATGTCGAGTACCACGCTCCTGCGCGCTTCGACGATCTGCTCGAGTGCTTCGTACGAATCAGTCGAATCGGGCGCACGAGCGCGTCCTACGAGTACGCGACCTACCGACTCCCGGACGAGGAGCTCATGGTGACGGCGACCCAGACGCTGGTTCTCATCGACATCGCGACCCGCCGACCAATGCCGATCCCCGACGAGATTCGCGCAGTGGTTCAAGCGTTCGAGGGTGCCGCGCTCCCGTAGTCCGATCCCGCAGTTCCCAGTCCAGACTTCAGTCTGCACTGAGGGAAGTGCACTTCCGCGCCGCTTTGACGTGGCGCGAGCCCAAACGGCCGCAAACGGCCGCGAACCCGAAGCCTCCCCCAAGGCTTCAGGTCGCATTGACCGGTCGTTTCTGTGCTGGTCGCGCGCCCACCCGGGTCATCTCGGATGGGCGACGCGCCACCGGCACTCCCCTCTCCCCTTGCCTTGCATCCTGCGCGCATTAGGGTGATGCCGCTATCGCTCAATCGAGTGATCGCATCCCCCGACGTGGGTAGAGTCGTTGGGATGGCAAGCGTGGGTTGGCAAGCACTCGGTTTTGACGAGATTCAGCCGATCTCGGTCGCTGGCGTGAACTGGCTTCCGCTGAGGCGCCAGCTTGGCGTCGAGGCGTTCGGCGTCAACATGTATCTCGCCGACGCAGGCGAACTGGTGGTCGAGGAGCACACAGAACAGGGGCTGCGGCACGAGGAGGTCTACGTCGTTCTCCGGGGCGCGGCTACGTTCACGCTGGACGATGAGGAGCGCGACGCACAGGTGGGAACGATCGTCCATATCGGGAACCCACACGTGCGCAGGAGCGCCAGGGCAACAGCAGATAGGACTGCCGTGCTGGCGGTGGGTGCACCGGTCGAAGATCCCTACCAGCCGTCAGCCTGGGAATGGACGTTTGGCGCGCAGGAATTCCGTGCGACGGGCGATCACGATGCCGCGCTGGCACTGCTTGCTGAGGGTCTCGATCGGCACCCCGAGAACCCCTCGCTGTTCTACGAAACAGCGTGCTGGCTGACGATGGCCGGACGCCACGAAGAGGCGCTCGACACGCTCGGCCGAGCAGTCAAGGGTGACCCCCGGTGCGCGACGCAGGCCCAGGACGACGAGGATCTCGCACCGCTACGTGCGCTGCCGGGTTTCCCTGTCAGCCCGGGGTGACTCGGTACGCATCGAACACCGCGTCCAGATTGCGCAGCGTCGTCAGCAGCGACCGCATGTCCTTCACGTCGCCGAGCTCGGCGGTGTACCAGTTCTTCGCCATCCCGTCCTCGACCGTACCGCCATAGGCAACGATGTTGGCTCCGAACTCCGAGAATGTTCGCGCAACGTCCTCAAGAAGTCGCGGCCGATCCCAGGCCTCGACCGCAATCTGCACGGCGAAGCTCGCTGAGGTGACGCCAGCCTCCCACTCGACCGCGGTGAACCTCTCCGGGTTCTTCATGAGCGCTTTCGCATTCGGGCAGTCCGCGCGGTGGATTGTGATCCCGCGGCCAAGGGAGATGTATCCCTTGATGTCATCTCCGGGTACCGGCGTACAGCATTTCGCCAGGCGCACGAGGACGTCCGCAACCCCGGGGACCACGACCCCAAGCGTCTCACCCGCGACCGTCCGCTTACGCCCTGGTTTGAAGGAGATAACCGGTTCGGAGGCCACCTCCTCGGTCTTGAGCCGTTGCAAGACCTTGTTGACGACCTGACCTGTACCGATCTTTCCGGCTCCGAGTGCGAGATAGAAGTCCTCCGCCTTCTTGAAACCCAGCTCGCGAATCACCTGCGCAAGGACGCTCGATCCCTGAAGCTTGCGGTACGGAAGGTTCTGCGCCTTCAGCGCCTGATCGAGAGCGTCGCGGCCTTTCTGCTCGGTCTCACCACGCGTCTCGCGCTGGAACCACTGGCGAATCTTGTTGCGCGCACGCGATGAGGCTGCAAGGGTCACCCAGTCCCTCGAGGGGCCACGCCCGGACTTCGTGGTGAGGATCTCGACGAACTCACCGTTTCGAAGCTTGTAGTGAAGCGGCACGATCCGACCATTGACCTTCGCGCCGACCGTCTTGTGGCCAACATCCGTGTGCACCGCATAGGCGAAGTCGATGGGTGTTGCGCCAGCCGGCAGCGTCTTGACCTCGCCTTTCGGCGTGAAGACGTATACCTCGTCATCGAAGAGGTCAGTGCGCAGCGTCTGCATGAACTCGGCCGCGTCGTGATCGTCGTTCTGCCAGTCCATCAGCGAGCGCACCCAGGTAAGCCACTCATCGTCAGCCTTCGACGGCCTCCCACGCTTGTAGAGCCAGTGCGCAGCGACACCCAGCTCGGCCTCGTTATGCATCTCGCGCGTGCGCACCTGGATCTCGAGTGGCGTCCCTGTGGGGCCAATCACCGTGGTGTGCAGCGAGCGATACCTGTTGAGCTTTGGCATCGCGATGAAGTCTTTGAACCGCCCGGGCATGGGCTTCCAGAGCGAATGGATCATCCCGAGCGCGCCGTAACAATCTCTCGTTCCCTCATCGCCCGAGCGCTCGACGATCACCCTCATCGCCGTGAGGTCGTAGATCTCGTTGAACTCGCGGCCCTTCTTGGCCATCTTGTCGTAGATCGAGTAGAAGTGCTTCGCGCGACCTGAGATATCCGACGGGATGTCTGCCTTGTCGAGCTCGAGCGTGAGGATCGTGCTCGCCTGGTCGACCTGTTCCTCACGGTCGGCACGGCGATCGGCGACCATCGCCTTGATCTCGGAGTACTTCCGGGGATGGAGGATCTGGAACGAGAGATCCTCGAGCTCCCATTTGACCGCGTGGATCCCAAGCCGGTGGGCCAGCGGTGCGTAGACCTCAAGTGTCTCCTTCGCCTTCTGCACCTGCTTCTGACGCCCCAAATACTCGATCGTGCGCATGTTGTGGAGGCGGTCGGCAAGCTTGATGAGGATGACCCGGACGTCCTTCGCCATCGCGACGATCATCTTCCGGTAGTTCTCGGCCTCGGCCTGCTCCCGGCTAGAGAACTGGATCCTCGTGAGCTTGGTCACGCCCTCGACGAGCTCGGCGATGTCGGCTCCAAACTCTGCCCCAAGCTCCTCTGGATCGGCGCCCGTGTCCTCGACGACGTCGTGGAGAAGCGCTGCAGCGAGGGTCTGCTCATCGAGATGGAGTTCCGCGCAGATCCTCGCGACACCCCACGGGTGACGGATGAACTCCTCGCCCGACCGTCTGACCTGACCGCGATGGTGCAGCTCGGCGTAGTCGAACGCTCGACGAATCAGCTCCTTGTCGACCGCCGGGTTGTACGTCTCGACGTGCGCGAGAAGCTCCTCAACGAGGTCCTCGTGTTCGGAGCGCGTCTCGACGATAGACATGCTTTCAGTGTACGGATGGAGTCTCGACCAACTTGAGCGCAGGGTGCTCCTTCGAGGGACAGGACGACGCTTGGCGATGCCGAAGAAGGAGAGAGAATGCGTGCCATTCGGGCTTACATCGAACGCCGTCGCGTCGAGCGGCTCTTGCTCGCACTCTTTGATTCGACGCGGCGCGCGTCGTAGGCAAACGCATTACGCGGCTCGCGGAAGTTCCTGAGGTTCACCGTCGCTGAGCAGCGCGCGGAATGTGGGTGACTCGAGGAGTTGCCGGCCGCGGGTGTCGACGCCCAGAGCGAGCTCGGAGAAGATCGCCCGTGCATCTGGCGTCCAGGCCGTCTCGCCCTCACGCCATTGGAGTGCAAGTCGGTCACGGAGGGCTTCATATCCTCGGGGCGCATCGAACAGGCGCCGCACGACGAGTTGGGGAGCGACGGTGCCGTTCCAGTGATTCTCGGTGAGCTGGAACGCGAGGTCGTAGCGTCCGTCGCCCGACAACCGCTCGACCTGCGATCCAAGCCCGAAGGCGATCGCGCGTCCCCCGTCTCGTCCGTGCTGCTTGACCCTGAACCGCAGGTGCTTTCCCTCGCCTACGGTGGACGGTTCGACAGGCTCGATACTTGCGGCCAGGAGCACAGGCTCGGGGTTCCCGAATCCGAAAGGTGCAAGTCGGCGAAGCTCCTGCGCAAGGTCGAGCGTGAGAGCAGTCACCGGAACTACGGCGTCGATCTTCGTCTCGGGTCGTAGCTCCTCGTCGGTGATGACCTGCGCAGCATGCGCGGCGAACGCAGCGGCGAAAGGTTCGAGGGACGCTGTGCCGATCGAGAGGCCAGCCGCTGCGCGGTGTCCACCAAAGCGCTCAAGGTGCTCGGCGCAGGCGGCGAGCCCAGCGTGGAGGTCGAACGAGCCGATCGAACGACCCGAGCCCTTCCAGCTGTCCCCGCTGCGGGCGATCAGCACGACAGGCCGCCCAAACCGCTCGACGAGCCGGGAGGCCACGATACCAATGACACCCTCGTGCCACTCCTCGCCCCACACGACGTAGGCGCGCCGTGCCTTCTGCTCGGCGTTCCATCCCTTGACCGTCGCTATCGCCTCGCGGAGGATCCGCTCCTCAACGGACTGGCGTTCGCGATTCAGGGACTCCAGCTCGGCAGCAAGCGACTCGGCGGTAGCCGCGTCCTCGGTGAGGATCAACTCAAGCGCGAGATCAGGTCGGCGCATGCGTCCGGCGGCATTTATCCGTGGCGCCAGCCGGAAGCTCACCGATGTCGCATCAGCGATGGCGGGGTCAACGTGTGCCGAGCGCATGAGTGCTCGTAGCCCGGGTCGAGTCGTCCGTGCGAGCGCTCTGAGCCCTGCCGCGGCGAGCGCGCGGTTCTCATCGATGAGAGGGACGACGTCGGCAATCGTCGCAAGCGAGACGAGATCCAGCTGGCGTACGAGAACAGGGTGCTCGGCTCCGAGGAGCGCCACCCCAAGCTTGTACGCAACACCGGTGCCGGACAGCTCCGGGAAGGGATACTCAGACGGGCGGGTTGCGACGATCGGACAGTCGGGAAGCGTCTCGCCTGGGCGATGATGGTCGGTGATGATCACGTCAACCCCGAGCTCACGGGCACGCGCTACCTCGGCGACCGCAGTGATGCCGCAATCGACCGTCACGATCAACCCAATGCCTTCCGACGCCAGCCGCTCAACCGTCTCGCGCGCGAGGCCATAGCCCTCTTCGAAGCGACTCGGCAGGTGCCAACTCACGTCCGCGCCAAGCGCCCGAAGCGCGAGGACTGCGACGGCCGTGGCGCAGACGCCGTCCGCGTCGTAGTCGCCATGAACACAGATTCGCTCGCCCAGATCGACGGCCCGCTTGATCCGGTCGACCGCGAGACGCATGTCTCCGAGAAGAAACGGATCATGCGCAGGAAGCTCAGCGGCGAGGAATGCTGCGGTCTCGACTGCGTCTCTGTGACCTCGCCGAACCAAGATCGTGGCAGCGACCTCGCTCAGGTCGAGCCCCTGGGCGAGTGTCGATACCGCCTCCCAGTCGCACTCCTCAATCGTCCAGCGGCCTTCCTGCATCTCCTTCGAAGGTACGGGGCCGATCGGACAGCGGTCGCCCATCAGGAACGTCGGTCGCGAAGCGCTTGCGACGCGATCTTTACCCACACGAGGACGACGCCGATTGTGAGACCGACAACGACGACCGCAACCGGTGCGAGGTACGCCATCTGCTCGACGCTGAAACGGGTGACCGCAGCGCCGACAACCCAGATGACGATGACCGCGGCAGCGACACCGCAAACGACGAGACGATTGCGAAGCATTGTTCTCAGGCTAGCCTGAGAACAATGACCGGAGAGCCGAACTACGCCTCGGGCGCCGACTTCACCCTTGAGTTCCTTGGGTACTGCTTCAGCTTCGGCGCTCAGGATTTCGAGGAGCGTGTGACCGCAGCAGCGGTGAAGCTCGAGCTCATCCGCTCGAACGACCTGGACGAAGGTGAGATCAATGATCTCGTCGAGCTGGCTGCAGACGGGAGGATCGCGGTGGCGAGGAGCGGTCTTGGCGCCTATCTCGTTCGGCACTGGGAGCGACTAGCCCTTGTCGAGGGTGAGTCGCTCGTCTACTGGCTCCGCAAGCTCGTGTTCCGCGGCGCGTACCTCGACCAGCGTGTGAAGGACGGGCTGCTCGAGATCACGTGGGACGAGGAGATCGCCGAGTTCGGCTACGCCGAGCCGAAGGGCGGCCGCGCGCTGCTCGAGCTTGCGCCCACCCCCTCGTGGGGCGAGTACCAGTTCAGGCTGTAGGGGCCTAAAAGAGGCTGCTATCCGACAACGCAAGCCCAAGATGGGCGCGACCCAGGTCGGTGATAACCCGCCCGCGCGGCGTTCGTTGTATGAACCCGAGCTGAAGCAGGTACGGCTCGTAGACATCCTCGATCGTGTCGGGCTCCTCTCCGAGTGACACGGCA